>JAQXJQ010000044.1 GCA_029009035.1 Oscillospiraceae bacterium
TCCCGCAGCGGCTCCGGCACCGCCCCCGAGGCAATGCGCATGGCCAGGCCCTCCGCCACCGCGGTCTTTCCCACTCCCGGCTCGCCGATCAGGGCAGGATTGTTCTTCGTGCGGCGGGACAGGATCTGGATGACCCGCTCCACCTCCCGTTCCCGTCCGATGAGCGGGTCCAGTTTCCCCATGGCCGCCATGGCCGTCAGATCCCGGGAATACCGGTCGGTCACTCTGGTCTCCGCCCGGGGTCTCGTCTCGTCCCGGTAAAAGTTCTGGGCATCTCCCCCGTGTTTGACTCCTCCGGGGGACGATTCCTTCTCCCGCCCCGCAAAAAGCCGCTCCCGCAGCCGGGCAAAAAAGCTGATGCGCTCCATGGCGTACCTCCTCGCTTGGTTCTCTATGGGAGGATGGGATATATTCCGGAATTTTATACCGGCCGGGGTCAAAAATCCCTCTTGCAATCTGAACATTTTATGATACAATGTGCTTGTATTACATAACTGGAGGTGTTCTGCTATGGCATATGTTATTTCTGACGCTTGCATTTCCTGCGGCGCTTGCGCTGATTCCTGCCCCGCCGGTGCTATTTCCATGGGCGATACTCAGTATCAGATCGACGCTGATGCTTGCCTGGACTGCGGCTCTTGCGCCGGCCAGTGCCCCATGGGCGCTATCTCCGAGGGCTGATCTCAAGCAAGAAAAGACCCGCTTCCTTTCGGAAGCGGGTCCATTTTTTGTTATTCGTTTTCTTGCGTGGCGCAGGCCTCGGCAAGTTTGGCCGCGCGCTCGTCGGCCTGCTTCACCTGTTCCTCCAGCGCGGTGATCTTCTCCGCTCCCCGGAACAACTCCTCCACGCAGGCGCGCACCTCGCCGTACCGGCCCATGACCTGCTCCAGCCACGCTCCGGTCTCACCGCGGATCTCCTCCGCCTGCCGGCGGGCGGCCTCCACGGTGCTCTGAGCCTTGCGGTGGGCGTCCAGCTCCACGGTAGCGACCCGGTCCTTCAGTTCCTCGTAGCTTCTGGCGGACGGCTCCAGCTCGGCCGCACGGCGGCGCAGAGTCTCCAGCTCACTGCGGGCCACGGCCAGCTTGCTCTCCGCCTGGCTCAGTTCTCCCCGCAGACGGGCCAGCGCGGAGGTGGACTCCTCCAGCGCGCTGCGCACACGCCCCTCCTCCGCTGCTACGGAGCCCTTCTCGTCCTCAAGGCTGCTCAACGTGCTCTCCAGCACCCGGCGCTCGTTCTCACTCTGCTCCAGCTCACGGCGCAGCTCCTCCACCTCACGGCGGTGGGCGGCGGAGCTCTGCTCAATATACTGCAGCACGTCACGGCGGTTGAAGCCGTTGAGCGCGCCGCGGAATTTACGCATCACAGGATCCATGCGGATTCCTCCTTAATTTCTGTTATTTGATAGTTTATCATATTTTTCCCCCTGATACAATCCCAAATTGCGCCCCGGGCCCCGTCTCTCCATTGTCCTATTGATTTTCCCCGCAAGTATGCTATACTTAGTGTGATATGGTCTGCGCTGCCATCCGCAGCAAATACAAAGGCCACATATATTTGGGAGGGTACTTACCTTTGGACGACCCGTTGTTATCGCTGATCCTGCTGATCGTTCTCATTTTTATCAACGCATTTTTTACCGCCGCCGAGATCGCGGTCATCTCCCTGCCTGAGGCCAGGCTGCGCCACCAGGCCGAGGAGGGCGACCCCACGGCCGCCAGGCTGCTCCGGCTGGCACAGTCCCCCGAGCGGTCCCTCTCCGCCATCCGGATCACCGTGACTTTGGCGGGCCTTTTGTCCGCCGCCCTTGCCGCAAAGAGCTTTTCCGTCCCCCTTACCCGGTGGATCTTTGAGGATCTGGGCTTCACCCGCCTCTCCGCCTCCACGCTGGACGCCGTCATGGTAGTCCTCATCACCCTGGTGCTGTCCTACTTCAGCCTGGTGCTGGGTCAGCTGGTGCCCCGGCGTGTGGCCATGAACAATGCCGAGGGCGTCGCCCGCGCCGCCGTGGGGGCGGTCACCGTCATGGCCGCTGTCTTCCGTCCTCTGATCTGGTTCTTGTCCAAGTCCACCAACGGCGTGCTGCGCCTGCTCCGCATCGACCCCACCGCCACCAAAGAGCAGGTCTCCGAGGATGAGATCATGATGATGGTGGACCTGGGGGAGGAGCGCGGCTCCATCGAGTCGGCGGAAAAGGAGCTCATCGAAAACATCTTTGAGTTCAACAACACCACCGCCGAAGATGTGATGATCCACCGCACCGATATGGTGCTCATCTGGGCGGAGGACACCAACGAGGAGATCATCCGCCTTATCCGGGAGTCCGGTCTGTCCCGCTTCCCCGTGTACGAGGAGGACGCCGACGACATCATTGGCATCCTGAGCACCCGCGAATACCTGCTCAACACCCAGCTTCCCCGCCCCAAAGCCCTGCGGGAGCTGCTCCGCCCCGCCTATTTCGTCCCCGAATCCGTGCGCACCGACGTGCTGTTCCGGGATATGCAGAGCAAAAAGGTCCACATGGCCATCGTGGTGGACGAGTACGGCGGCACCTCGGGTCTGGTGACCATGGAGGATCTGCTGGAGGAGACCGTGGGCAATATTTATGACGAATTCGACCCCCAGGAGGAGAAGGACATCGAGCAGCTGGAGGACAACCTCTGGAAGGCTGCCGGCGCCTGCCCCCTGGAGCTGGTGGGAGAGACCCTGGGCATGGAGTTCGACGAAGACGAGGAATTCGACACCCTGGGGGGACTGATCTATGCCCAGCTCTCCGTCATCCCCGAGGACGGCACCCAGCTGGAGCTGGACGCCTGCGGCCTGCACATCAAGGTCACGGACATCACCGACCACCGGGTGGAGTGGGCGCTGATCTCCAAAGTCTCCGGCGACTCCGCCGAGCCCCCCGAACAGGATACATAACCAACCGGCGCACGGCGAAACCTGAGTTTTCACCGTGCGCCGGTTTTATAAAATTCTTGCAAGCCGGCCGGAAAGCGTGTATGATACAGGTGTGAAGAATTTCCCGACACAAGCTCATGAATATGGAGGTCATGAACATGAGAAAGACAAAGATCGTATGTACCCTCGGCCCCGCCTGCGACAGTGAGGAGATGCTGGAAGCCCTCATCCTCGCCGGCATGGACGCCGCCCGGTTCAACTTTTCCCACGGCACCCATGAATCCCAGCTGGAGACCCTGACCCGGCTGAAGCATGTCCGTGATACCCTGGGCCACTGTGTGGCCACCATTCTGGACACCAAAGGCCCCGAGATCCGCATCAAGACCTTTGAAAACGGCCCTGTGACCCTGGTGCCCGGCGAGGAATTCACCCTCACCGCGGATGACGTCCCCGGCACCCGGGAGATCGTCTCTGTCACCTACGATAAGCTCCACGAGGAGCTGAGCGAGGGCTGCCGCATCCTCATCGACGACGGTCTGATCGAGCTGACCGTCAAGCGCATCGAGGGCAAGCGCGTGGTATGCGGCGTGGTTTCCGGCGGTCCCCTGTCCAACAACAAGAGCATCAATATCCCCGACACTCATATCTCCCTTCCCGCCCTCACCGAGCGCGACCGGGCCGATCTCCGCTTCGCCGCTGAGAACGACTTCGATTTCGTCGCCGCTTCCTTCGTCCGTCAGGCCTCCGATGTGGAGGAGATCCGCGCCGTGCTGGACTCCTTCGGCGGCAGCGACATCCGCATCATCGCCAAGATCGAGAACCGGGAGGGCGTGGACAACATGGACGCCATCATCGACGCCGCCGACGGCATCATGGTGGCCCGCGGCGATCTGGGCGTGGAGATCCCCGCCTATGAGGTGCCCATCCTCCAGAAGCGCATGATCAAGTCCGCCATCCGCAAGGGCAAGAATGTCATCACCGCCACTCAGATGCTGGACTCCATGATCCGCAATCCCCGTCCCACCCGTGCCGAGGTCTCCGATGTGGCCAACGCCGTGTTCGACGGCACCAGCTGCGTGATGCTCTCCGGCGAGACCGCCTCCGGCAAGTATCCTCTGGAGGCTCTCAAGACCATGGTGAACATCGCCGTGGCCGCCGAAAACGACATCGACTACTGGAAGCGCTTCCGCAGCACCGTCAATGACCACACCGCCAACATCACCGACGCCATCAGCCACACTGCCTGCACCACCGCCATGGATCTGGGCGCCTCCGCCATTGTGACCCCCACCCAGTCCGGCTACACCGGCCGCATGATCTCCCGCTTCCGCCCCTGCTGCCCCATCATCGCCCTCACCACCGAGGAGCGGGTCCGCCGCCAGCTGGCCATCTCCTGGGGCGTGTACCCTTGTCTGTGCGGCAAGGTGGACTCCACCGACCGGATGTTCTCCCGGTGTGCCCAGACCGCGGTGACGGAGGGTCTGGTGAAGTCCGGTGACACCGTGGTCATCACCGCCGGTGTCCCCATCGGCAAGTCCGGCACCACCAACCTCATCAAGGCCGAGATCGTGAAGTGACCAAATCTCAAAAGGGAGGCGTTTGCCTCCCTTCAGACTGTAGACAAAGCCTCGCAGAGTTCGCGTCCGCAGACGCGAAAAGAATCAAATTCGTTTTCTCCGGCGACATGGCCCAGGCCACCTTCTCTTGGTCCTGCGGACCAATTCACCTTGTGTGCGTCGGAGAAAACACTTCTCGGCCTGCAAACGTGCGAATCGTCCGCCCGCGGCGGACGGTGAGTGCGCTGCCGCAGGCCGCAGCTTATTCGTCGACAAAGTCAAAGACTTTGCCGACGATTTGAAGGGAGGCGTTTGCCTCCCTTTTCTTTTGCCTTTCCCTGTGGTATAATGACAAAAAAGAGGTGTTTTCCCGTGATCGGTCCATTTGTGCAGCCCAAAGAGATCCCCGTCGACCGTGAGCTGTCTCTCGTCAAGTATTACCCCTACTACGGCCGCACCCTCCCCTGGTATCAGGATCTGTCGGTGTGCAAGCAGGTGGACAACATCGATTTTCCCTATGACAGGGACCGGCTCAGGCGGATGTACCGCTATCTCTCCACCCGGGGAGAGTGCTACTATCTCAAGCTCCGGGAGGGCGGGCGCAACATTTTGGTGGGGGATATCTCCATCTCGGACGGCGCCATCTCCATCGTCGTCTGCAAACAGTACCAGAACCGCCATCTGGGGCGCAGGGCCATCAAGGCCATGCTGGAGCGGGCGCGGGAAGTGGGCTGGAATCATGTGGATGCCGAGATCTATGCCTTCAACCACCAGAGCCGCAGGGCCTTCCGGTCCGTCGGTTTTCAACCGGTGGGAGAAGAACTGTTCCGATATTTCTTCAGGGAGGGATGACCCTTGAACATTTTTGACATTATGGGCCCCGTGATGGTGGGCCCCAGCAGTTCCCACACCGCCGGCGCGGTGCGCATGGGCCGGGTGGCCCGCCATCTGCTGGGCTGTACCCCCGCCCGGGCCGAGATCCTGCTCCACGGCTCCTTTGCCGCCACCGGCGCAGGCCACGGCACCGACCGGGCCATCGTGGCAGGTCTGCTGGACCTCGCCCCCGACGACCCCGCCATCCCCCACAGCTTCTCTCTGGCGTCCGAGCAGGGCATGCGCGTGTCCATCCGGCCCACGGAGCTGCGCAGTGCCCACCCCAACACCGCCATTCTGAACCTCACCGCCCCCGACGGGCAGACCCTCTCCGTCTCCGCCTCCTCTCTGGGCGGCGGACGCATCAAGGTCAACGCCATCGACGGCATGGAGGCCTCCTTCTCCGGCGACTCCCCCACCCTCATCATCCGCAATGAGGACAAGCCGGGCATCGTCTCCGAGGTGAGCTGGGCACTCTACAACCGCAACGCCAACATCGCCACCATGCAGCTCTACCGTGACCGCAGAGGCGGTCTGGCGGTGATGGTCATCGAGTGCGACGGCGACCTGTCCCGGGAGGTGCGGGACGCCATCTCCGCCATCGACGGCGTGGTACAGTGTACTTATCTGAACATGGGAGGGGTTTAACGCATGGCCTTTCAATCCGTTGCGCAAATGCTGAACAGTGCCGAACACCAGAGCCTGTGGCGGGCTGTTCTGGCCGACGACTGCCGTGACCGCTGCTGTGACGAGGCCGACAGTCTGGGCAAAATGTCCCGCCTCTGGCAGGCCATGAAGGACTCCGTGGCCGGCTACGACCCCCACCGCCGTTCTCCCAGCGGGCTGTCCGGCGGACAGGCCCGGAAGATGGAGCAGGCAGCGAACCCCCTGTGCGGCGAATTCCTCCAGCAGGTGATGGCCACCGCCCTCCGGGTGGGCGAGCACAACGCCTGCATGGGCCGCATCGTCGCCGCCCCCACGGCAGGAGCCAGCGGCGTGCTCCCCGCGGTGCTCATCCCCCTGCAGGAAAAGGAGCGGCTCGGTGACGAGGCCATGGTGGCCTGCCTCTATGTGGCCGCGGGCTTCGGGCAGGTCATCGCCGCTCGCGCCTCCATCTCCGGCGCCGAGGGCGGCTGTCAGGCCGAGATCGGCTCCGCCTCCGCCATGGCCGCCGCCGCGCTGGTGCACGCCCGGGGCGGCAGCGCCGCTCAGATGGCCGCCGCCTGCGCCATGGCGCTGCAGAATGTGCTGGGTCTGGTGTGCGACCCCGTGGCGGGGCTGGTGGAGGCCCCCTGCGTGAAGCGGAATGTGATGGGCGCGGTCAACGCCATGGCCTGCGCCGATATGGCGCTGGCAGGCATTGAGCCCGCCATCCCCTGCGACGAGGTCATCGACGCCATGGCCGCCGTGGGCCGCACCCTCCCCCCTTCCCTGCGGGAGACCGGCGAGGGCGGTCTGGCCGCCACCCCCACGGCGCGGAAGATCGCCGAGCAGGTATTGGGATAAGGATCTTCACAAGCCAAAAAACAAGGGTCTGTTGCAAAATGTTTTGTTCTGCGACAGCCACTTTTGGTTTCCGATGTGGTTCCTGCGGGAAGGTTTCGCCTGCGGGCGAGTTTCTTTTTGCCCGTGCAAAAAGAAACCAAAAACACGCATAAGGGCTGCGCCCTTATGGATCCTGCCCTACAGTACGATACGATCCGACCTCAAGTCGGCGTCTTGGGCGGAGTGTCCGGTGCGGTTTCTCCGCTGCGCTTCGTGCCTGCCTGTGTTCGGTGCCCAGCCTACCCACAACACGCCTCAAGCCAGGCGCGGTATCCTGGGGCGCTGGGCAGCCTTGCCACTGAGCTGTGCGGCAGCAAATACGAAGCAAACAGAGTATCCCTTTTGGTGCGCCGGTGATAGACGATGAAACCGAAGTGTGCCAAGCGGGATACATAAGGGGGCAACCCTTATGCGACTCTTTGGTGACTTTCTGGTCGGGCAGAAAGTCACCCGTCGGAGACAAACTGAAAGGGCCTGCTGCAGAATAAGCATTCTGCAACAGGCCCTTGTTTTTATTTGAACACCACCTGAACAAGGACCATATAGAGGACGGTCCCTCCCAGAATGGAGATCAGATCGTTCTTCTTCCACAGATGCACCAGCACCACCGCCACGCAGGCGATGAGGGAGGGCGCCCAACCGGAGGGCGAAGCAAAGCTCACCCCCCGCAGGCAGTAGACGATGAGCATGGCAATAATGGCGGGGGGCAGATATTTCCCCAGATAGAGTACCACCCGGGGCACCTCGTTTCCCCGCCCGAACAGCAGGAAGGGCAGCGCACGGGTCAAAAATGTGACCAGAGCCATCACCGCGATCCCCACGGCGGCATACAAAGGCGTCATATACGCTCCTCCTCTCTCTCCGGCAGGGCATTTTCCGGCTTCTCCAGCGCAGGCCGCCGCACCAGCAGTCCCGCCACCAGCACCACCAGCGCGGGGATGAGGAACCGTCCGTTCTCACCGCCGAAGAGGAGCAGGCACACCAGCGTGCCTCCCGCTCCCAGCAGCGCGGGAAAATGGCTCTTCGCGTTCTGCCACTGTCCCACGGCAATGACGATGAACAGCGCCGTCATGGCAAAGTCGATGCCCTCGGTGTTGATGGTGATGAGGGACCCCGCCACCGAGCCGATGAGGCTGCCCAAAATCCAGTAGAGATGGTCCAGAACGGAGATGGCGAAGTAAAAATCCTTCCCGCTCACCCCCTCCGGGGGCTGAACGCCGGACAGCAGGGCGTAGGTCTCATCGGTCAGGCCAAAGATCATATAGAGCTTGCGCCACCCCATGCCCCGGAACTTCTCCAGCAGGGACAGGCCGTAGACCAGGTGGCGGAAATTGATCACCAGGGTGAGAAAGGCCATCTGCAGCAGGGGGGCCGACTGATCCAGCAGGGTCACAGCCAGATACTGACCGCTGCCCGCATAGATGGTCAGGGACATGGCGCAGGCCCAACCCGGGCCGTACCCAATGGCCGCCAGCATCCACCCGAACACGATGCCGATGGCCAGATACCCCATGAACACCGGGATGGTGTGGGGGAAGGCCGCCCTCAGCGCTTTTCTGTTCATGCCGTTCTCACCTTCTGCGCAGGAAAATAGTTCATCGCTTTATATTACTAAATTGCCGCTTTTTTTGCAAGTACATCTCTTAACAGTTTATTCATTGTATTTCACAGCAGTTTTGGCTATAATAATGTCTGCTGAATAAACCGCAGGGCGGTTTATTCACCCGGCAAGGGCCGCGCAATTTCGCAAAACCAGCTAAAATGAGCTGTTTTTGCGAAATTCAGACATTGTTACAATGCGTATTTCCATCGGTGTGGTTCGCCACATCGATGGAATGTGCAAGGGTTTTGCGCAAATCCGCGCAAAACCCTTGCACTTGAACAAAGCCACTGCGTCTTGAAAACCACGGCTTTCAAGACTTTCGGCTTTGTTCAGTACGCATTATAATAATATCCGCTGAATCAGCCGCAAAGCGATCTGTTCCCCCGGCAAGTGCGGCAACGATCATTTCATGAGGTGCGCTATGAAAAAACTGCTTTACATATATAATCCCCACGCAGGCCGTCAGCACTCCCGGGACATTCTCCCCGAAGTGCTGGAAGTCATGGCTGCGCAGGGGTTTGACCTGACCGTTTTCCCCACCAGAGGCCCCGGCGACGCCACCGAAGCCGCCCGGCGCCTGGGCGGGGAGCATCACCGGGTGGTCTGCTGCGGCGGAGACGGCACCCTCAACGAGGTCATCTCCGGGCTTCTGTCTGTGCCGGAGGAACACCGCCCCGTGCTGGGCTATATCCCCATGGGCAGCACCAACGACTTCTCCCGCAGCCTCGATCTGCCCAAGACCCCCGGAGAGCAGGCTCTGCTTGCCGCCACCGGCGAGGGCCGCTATGTGGATGTGGGCGACTGCTCCGGCCGGGCCTTCTCCTACGTCTCCGCCTTCGGCCTGTTCACCGAGGTGTCCTATTCCACCCCCCAGAACATGAAAAATATTCTGGGCCACTTCGCCTATGTGCTGGAGGGCGCCGGGCAGCTGTTCAACATCCCCGATTACGAGATGACCGTGGTCGCCGACGGCGTGGAGGCCGCAAAGGGCGAATTCATCTACGGCATGGTGGGCAACACCGTATCCGTGGGCGGCGTGATGAACCTGCCCCGGGACCAGGTGAAGCTGGACGACGGTCAATTCGAGGTGCTGCTGGTGCGCAAGCCCCGATCCCTCAAGGACTGGCAGGGCATCCTTGCCGCCATGGCCGATTTGAAGATCCCCTGCTCCGGCCCGGTGGAGGCCTTCTCCGCCCGGGAGATCGTCTTCCACTGCGACCGCCCGGTGGCCTGGACGGTGGACGGCGAGTTCGGCGGCGAGCGCTGCGGCACCGTGGTCAAAGCCGTCCCCCGCACCATCCGCATCGTCTGCGGCGCGCAGCCCTGCTGATCAGAGCAGGTTCTGCAGCACCGTCACGACACCGGAAACACCCACAAAAATGTAGACCGCTTTGCGCAAAAACTCCGGGTTCATGTGCCGGCCCACCAGCGATCCCAGCTTCTGTCCCGCCAGGACCCCCAGAAGTCCCACGCCGATCACGGGCAGCAGGCTTGCCGGAAGCAAGCCGTTGCAGACCCGGGAGGAGATGACCACCACATTGCAGATGGTGAACACCATATTCATGGTGCCGATGTAGGTGGCGTGATCCTCCGTCGCCGCCACGAAATACAGCGCCAGCGTAGGCCCGCCAATGGAAAACAGTCCGCCGGTGACTCCCGCCACAGCGCCGCACAGGGCAGCCACAGGCGCCGTGGGACGCACGCGGGCGCGCTTCGACACAAAGAGGAAGTACGCGGCCAGCAGCATCAAAAAGCAGCCGAAGAGAATGCTCAGCGTCTTGAGATCCATCCCGCCCACCAGGAAGATGATGCCGCCGCTCACCACGCTGTTCATCAGCGCGGGCCAGAACACCAGCTTCCAGTTGATGCTGTGCCGGTACTGCCATGCCAAAAGCACGTTGAGAAGCATGCACAGGCAGCAGGACACCGACGGCGCCACCGCCATGCCCAGATAGGCGGGCAAGACCAGCATAATGATCACCGCCGCGCCGAATCCGGTGACGGATTGGATGAGCGCCCCCGCCAGAGCGGCGATCAGCGACATGACATACACCATAATATCCTCCAAAAAGAGCCGAACACCCAAAAACCGACGGTTTCCGGGCGTTCGGCCTTGCTGCGCCCATTATAGTCCCCCCTCCCCTTTTTGTAAAGTTCGCAAAAGCGGCGGTTTCCATTTCCCGCGGAATGTGATATACTTTGGGCAATACAGCACCGACAGGGAGGGTATTTTGTGAGCGAGAAGCTGTTTTGCAAAGGCGGCGGATGCACCGCCAAGCTGGGGGCGGGTATTCTGAGCCGTGTGCTGGAGCGCATCCCCCGGGGCGAAAAAAATGAAAACCTGCTCATCGGCTATGACAGCAGGGATGACGCCGCCGCCTACCGGCTGGGCGAGGATCTGGCCTATCTCCAGACCCTTGACTTCTTCCCTCCCATGGTGGACGACCCCTACACCTTCGGGCAGATCGCCGCCGCCAACGCCCTCAGCGACATCTACGCCATGGGCGGCCGGGTATGCACCGCGCTGAACATCGTGTGCTTCCCGGAGCAGATGGATCTGAACATTCTGGGCGAGATCATGCGGGGCGGCGCGGAAAAGGTCATGGAGGCCGGCGGCGTGCTGGCCGGCGGCCACTCCATCGCGGACAGCGATGTGAAATACGGCCTGTCGGTCACCGGCGTCGTCCACCCCGACAAGATGTACCCCAACAATGCCGCCCGCGTGGGCGACCGGCTCATCCTCACCAAGCGGCTGGGCGTGGGCATCCTGTGCACCGCCAACCGGGTGGGCGAGGCTTCTCCCGAGGCAATGGCCGCCGCCATTGAGTCCATGACCACCCTGAACAAGGGAGCGGCGGAGTGCTGCCGGGAGTTTGACATACACGCCTGCACCGATGTGACCGGATTCGGCTTTCTGGGGCACCTCCATGAGATGATGGACGGGAAGCACTCCTGCCGCATCCACGCCGGAGCCGTCCCCGTCTTCGGGGAGGCTCTCCGTCACGCCGACGAGTTTCTGCTCACGGCGGCGGCCCAGCGCAACCGCAATCATCTGGAGGGCTATGTGCGCTTTGAGCAGATCCCCTTCGCCATGGAGGAGGTCCTCTTCGACCCCCAGACCTCCGGCGGCCTGCTCATCGCCCTGAGCGCCCGGGAGGCCCCCGCCCTGGAGGCGGCCCTGCAGAACATCGGCCTGCCCGCCCGCGTGGTGGGAGAGGTCCTGGAAAAAACCGACACGGAAATTCTTGTTTCTATATAAAAAGTCCCAATTCGACCTCATGTTCTCGGATATGCAGTGGGTTCAAAGGCTCCCCTGTGTAAGGGGAGCTGTCAGCCGTCAGGCTGACTGAGGGGTTGTCAATCGGCCAAAAGTGGAAATTGATTAAAAATCAGTGTTTCTCCCGCAAAAACAATCCCTCCGTCACGGCTTCGCCGTGCCACCTCCCTTTGCACAAGGGAGGCTTCAGAGCGGCAGTGGCATGGGGAACGCAAAAAGAAACTGGGAGTATAAAAAAGGAGAGTTGACCATGATCCAAGTCAATGCCATGGGGGACGCCTGCCCCATCCCCGTTGTAAAAACCAAGAACGCCATCCGGGACTTGGGCGGCTCCGGCACCGTGGAGACCCTGGTGGACAATGAGATCGCTGTTCAGAACCTGACCAAAATGGCCAACCAGAAGGGCTACGGCGTGGCGTCGGAACAGCTGGGCGAAGGCTGTTTCAAGGTCACCATGACCGTGGGCGAAGGGGCCGCCCTGCCCGCCGAAGGGGAGCCCACCTTCTGCGCCCCCATCCCCGCCCACGAAAAGCGAGTGGTGGTGGCCATCTCCTCCGACAGGATGGGCGAGGGCAGCGAAGAGCTGGGCCGCACCCTGCTCAAGGGCTTTATCTACGCCCTGGGCCAGCAGGAGACCCTGCCCGGCACCATCCTCTTCTACAACGGCGGCGCGGCCATGAGCTGTGAGGGCTCTCCCGCCCTGGAGGATTTGAAGTCCCTCCGGGCGCGGGGGGTGGAGATCCTCACCTGCGGCACCTGCCTCAACTACTACGGCCTGACCGACAAGCTGGCGGTGGGCGAGGTCACCAATATGTATGTCATCGCCGAAACCCTGACCGGCGCGGATCTGGTGGTCAAACCGTAAGGCCATGCTGAAAAAGACCTTATCCCTCATCATCACCTTTGACGCCACCGCTCAGGCCATGGCTGCGGAAAAGCTGCTCCTGGCCCGGGGTCTGCCCGGCCGGCTCATCCCCGTCCCCCGTGAGATCACCGCCGGCTGCGGGCTGGCGTGGAAGGCTCCCCCGGAGGCGCGGGCCGAGCTGGAGCAGGCGCTGGACAATGGCGGAGTCATCCGCGGCGACTCCCACATTCTGGAGGTGTGAGCGTGGAAAACCTCATCTATCTGGACAACGCGGCCACCACCCTGAAAAAGCCGCCCGCGGTGGTGCAGGCCGTGGCGTCGGCCCTGTCCTGCGTGGGAAATGCCGCCCGCGGGGGGCACGCGGGCGCCCTCGCCGCCGCCCGCACGGTGTATGACGCCCGGGTCAAGCTGGCGGAGCTGTTCCACTGTCCCCGCCCCGACCATGTGGTCTTCACCTCCAACGCCACCGAGGCGCTGAACATCGCCCTGTTCGGCCTGCTGGGGCCGGGGGATCATGTCATCTCCACCGATCTGGAGCACAACTCGGTGCTCCGTCCCCTCTATGCGCTGGAGGAGGCGGGCACGGCCCTCAGCTTTGTGCCGGCGGACAGGCTGGGGCGGATCGACTGTTCCCGCTTTGAAGACCTCATCCGGCCCAACACCCGGGCCATCGTCTGCACCCACGCCTCCAACCTCACGGGAAATCCGGTGGATCTGGCACGGGTGGGGCGGATCGCAAGGGATCACGGGCTGTTCTTCATCGTGGACGCCGCCCAGTCGGCGGGCGCCATGCCCATTGACATGGAGGAAATGCACATTGATGTGCTGTGCTTCACCGGCCATAAGGGACTCATGGGTCCCCAGGGCACCGGGGGGCTGTGCATCCGGGAGGGCGTGGAGATCCGTCCCTTCAAACGGGGGGGAAGCGGCGTACACTCCTACGACCCCCATCAGCCCGCGCAATACCCCACCCGGCTGGAGGCCGGCACCCTGAACTGCCACGGCATTGCCGGCCTGTCCGCCGCCCTGGACTGCATCAAGGCCGTGGGCGTGGAGGCCATCGCCGCCCACGAAGAGCGGCTCACCCGCCGCTTTTACGAGGGCGTGAGGCAGATTGACGGCGTGAGGGTCTACGGCGATCTCACCTTCCCACGGGCCGCCATCGTGGCGCTGAACATCCGCGACTACGACTCCTCCGCGGTGTCCGACGCGCTGAGCGAAAACTGGGGCATCGCCACCCGCCCCGGCGCCCACTGTGCCCCCAGAATGCACCGTGCTCTGGGCACGGAGGAGCAGGGTGCGGTGCGGTTCAGCTTCTCCCTGTTCACCACGGAGGAAGAGGTGGACGCCGCCATCCTGGCCGTGAAGACTCTGGCCGAATGACCGATACAAAAAAGGACTGCTGCAGAATGCTTCTTCTGCAGCAGTCCTTTCTGCTTGTCTCCGACGGGTAACTTTCTGCCCGACCAGAAAGTCACCAAAGAGTCGCTTAAGGGCTGCCGCCCTTAAGAAACCCGCTTGGCACACTTTGGTTTCATCAACCATAACCGGCGCACTGAGAGGGATACTCTGTTTGCTTCGTATTTGCTGCCGCACAGCTCAGTGGCAAGGCTGCCCGGCGCCCCAGAATACCGCGCCTGCTCAGGTGCTGACCAGCAACCCCGTTCCCCTGGGGGGATACATCCAATAAGGGAGGACCGCAGTCCCCCCTTGTGTTGGTCGGTGCGGGTGGGGTTTGTCAAGGGGAGGGGGAATCGAAACACCCTCCCCTTGACTGCGCCTTTGCCTACTTTCCGCGCAATCGGAAAGGAGGCCCAGCGGAGCGTACTCCCGCAGATGAAACATTCCCTTCGCCACGGCTTACAGCTTTTCCTTTTTTCGGAAGAGGCTTTTTTGGCGCGCCGAGTCGTCGCGCCCCACGAAAAAACAAGCCCGCAGCGTTAAGAAAATATGCCGGTGGCATATTTTTAGCGTAGGCCGCAGCAGCTATGCTGCGAGGAAAGGGCAGCGCGGTGAAACAACCCCTCCGTCCTCGCTGCGCTCGGCCACCTCCCCTGAAGGTGAATTGCCCGCAAGGGCAAGAGAAGCTGGCCTGGGCCATACACAGGGGAGGCTGTTGACGCACCCCACAATGATTGCCGGATAAACGCAAGAGTCCGCTGCAGAACAAAAGCTCTGCAGCGGCCCCTTTTCTCTTTGGCTCAGGTTGCCTTGGGATTTCCCAGGACCACCTTGAAGTAGTCGTTGGCGATGACCGCCTTGGCGTAGCGCTGCTTGGCGCTGATGAGCTGCTTGACGGTGCTCACATAGCCATCCGCCACGGTGACGCCCGCGTTGGGGGTAAAGGTGCCGGTGCTGCCCTCGTAGGTGCCGGCGGCGGTGATCCAGCTGCCGGAGCCGTCGGTAAAGACCACCAGCGGCATACAGGTGGACGCTTCGCCCACCTCGTAGTTGGTGGCAAAGATGTCCCGGCCGGAGTAAAGGCGGGAATCATAGGGCAGTCCGAAGAGGTTATTCAGGGTGGGCACAATGTCGATGGCGGAGCAGGG
>JAQXJQ010000045.1 GCA_029009035.1 Oscillospiraceae bacterium
CACGAAGTGCAAGAGCCTCGCAGAGTTCCGTCATCCGCAGATGACGGAATAAAGTGAAATCCGTTTTTTCTGAGGACATGTGCCTCAGAAAAAACACTTCTCAGTTCGCAAGCGTGCGAGCACAGCGAGTGCGCAGAAGCGAACTGCATCCCATCGAAGAAATGCTTGCATTTCTGAGAAGCGTGTCGAAGTTTTTCGACACGCTGAGTCCTGCCTGTGGAAACAGGCAGGACTTTTTTGTTGGAACATTCAGCTCTCCCACTTGTCCAGCAGGGCGGTGATCTGATCGGCCAGCTTGGCCAGATCCTTGTTGGCGCGGCCGCTGCTGGCGGAGATGACGGCATTGAGCCGGCGGCCCACATCCTCCAGACGAAGATAGGCGGGGGAGACCTTCCTGCGCCCGGTCACGGGGACCTTGGGGGCGAAGACCACGCCGGGGGAGAGAACGGTGCCGGTAATGAGGTCATAGACCTCTGAGTGGTTGGGAGAGTGGGCTTCGAAGCCCCGGTCCCGCAGCGTCTGGGCATAGATCTCCGTGACCTGCGATTCCCCGTGGACCACGAATACATGGCGGGGCTTGGGGGAGAAGTGGTCGATCCAGCGCAGCAGACCGTCCCGGTCGGCGTGGGAGCTGAGACCGTGGAAGTTGACGATCCTGGCCCGGACGGCGATCTCCTCACCGAAAAGCTTTATCTTGGGGACCCCCTCCAGCAGCCGGCGGCCCAGGGTCCCGGGGCTTTGGAAGCCCACAAAGACCACGGCGCACTCCTTGCGCCAGAGATTGTGCTTCAGGTGGTGGCGGATGCGGCCGGCGTCGCACATACCGGAGGCGGAGATGATGACCTTGGGGGTGGGGTCTTCGTTGAGAGCCTTGGACTCCTCACTGCTCTCGGTGATGCACAAGCCGGGGAACTGGAACAGGTTGCCCTGCTGCAGGGCGGCGATGGCCTCCTCGTCCAGATAGCCGTGGAGGTCGCCGGAGAAAATGTGGGTGGCCTCTCCCGCCAGAGGGGAGTCCACGTACACGGGGAAGTTGGGCACTCGTTTGACCAGACCCTGCTCCTTGATCTCACGGATGAAGTAGAGCAGCTCCTGGGTGCGGCCCACGGCGAAGGAGGGGATGACCACATTGCCGCCCGTGCCCAGCACCTCGTCGATGAGAACGGCCAGGTCGGCGGCGTAGTCCGGCTTTTCATCCATGTCGTGAAGGCGGTCGCCGTAGGTGCTCTCGGTGAGGACATAGTCCGCCTCAAGGGTGTACTGGGGGTCGCGGATGATGGGCTGCTCCCGGTTGCCGATGTCGCCGGAAAAAACCAGCTTGCGGCTCTGGCCGTCCTCCGTGAGCCACATCTCCACGCTGGCGGAGCCAAGCAGATGGCCGATGTCGGTGAAGCGGATGCGGATGCCGTCGCCCAGGTCCACCTCCTGGCCGTACTCGGCGGTCATCACATGGCGCATGGTCTTTTCCACATCTTCCAGAGTATATAGCGGCTCCAATGGCTCCTGGCCGGCGCGTTTGCCCTTCTGGTTTTGCCAGGCGGCTTCGCTCTCCTGAATGTGGGCGGAGTCCCGCAGCATGATGGAGAGAAGCTCTCCGGTGAGGCGGGTGCAGTAGATGCTGCCCGCGAAGCCCCGCTTGATGAGCAGGGGGATGCGGCCGGAATGGTCAATGTGGGCGTGGGTGACGATGACATAGTCGATGTCGGCGGGGTTGAAGTCCAGCACGCTGTTGTCCCGCTCATCCAGACCCTGCTGCAGTCCGCAATCCACCAGCAGCTTCTTCCCGTTGCACTCCACACAGTGGCAGCTGCCGGTGACCGCTTTGGCAGCGCCGTAAAAGGTGAGCTTCATACAAAGACCTCCTATCCAAAACCCAAAATACGCGCAAAGGCCGCTGCAGCTGCAGCGGCCTTTTGATAAAAGCTCAGAAATACTTGCGCACGCCGTCGTTGGCCTTGTCCGCGTTCTCGCTGATGGAGACGGTGTACTTGATGCCGCTCTTCTGGGAGAAGGCCTCCAGCCAATCCAGGAAGGGCTCCACATCCTCGTTGCCCACGGTGGGGACCAGCTTGTTCAGGCTCTCGATAAACACATGGGTGATATCGTAGTTGCTGGCGTACAGACCGTACAGGAAGCCCTTCAGAGTATCATAGTTGGGGATGATGTACTCAGAGGTGTCAACCAGGCGGATCTTATAGCTAATATCAAAAGTCAGCTTGGAGTCGTGGGCGATGGCCACAACATTGCCATGCTCAGTCTCCACAGCGGTATTAATCAGATCGATCATCTGCTTGGTCTTGCCGGTACCCTTCTGGCCCATAATTACCTTGACCATATTGTATCCACTCCTTATTCGATATCGGGGGAGTCCCCGTTGGAAATATGTTACCATCTTTCTGTAAAGATTTCAATAGAACAACGGAAACTTTCCCATCAATTTTTGTAAACAGGCGGTTTACCCGGATGGGATCACTCCAGCAGCGCCCAGTGGGCAGCCAGCTGTCCCTCACCCACGGCCTTGGCCAGCTGCAGGGGCTGACCGACGCAGTCGCCGGCGGCATACACGCGGGGAAGGTTGGTGGCCATGCGCCCGTCCACCTTGATATATCCCCGGTCCAGCTCCAGCCCGGGGGCCAGGGCGGCAGGGGCAATGGAGGAGCGGAGGAGAAACACCCCGTCGCAGGGGATCTCCCTGCCGTCGGGGCGGCGGACGGCGGTGACCCTGTCCTCGCCCAAAATCTCCAGACCGGCCAGCGGGGCATGGGTGACCTGACAGCCGATGGAGGAGAGGTACTTCGCCTCCTCCATGAGGTCGGGGGCGTTGCCTGCCACCACAATGGGGCGGCCGCGATAGAACATCCCGTCGCAGGTGGCGCAGTAGCTGACGCCCCGGCCCAGAAGCCGTTCCTCTCCCTTCAGGGGGACGGCCCTGGCAATGCCAACGGCCAGGATGACGGCGCCGGCCTCCACCACGTCGGTGCCCACGCTTGCCATGACCGTATCGCCCATGGGCATGATGTTCAGCACACGGCCGATGCGCACTTCCGCGCCCAGAGTTCGGGCCTGCTCCACCAGACGCTCCACCAGCTCCCTGCCGGAGATGTGGGGCAGACCGGGGTAGTTGTCCACCCGGTCGGACTTGCACAGAGGGCTGGCGGTGGGCTCGTTGCTCACCACCAGAACGGACTTGTCACGGGCACGGGCATGGATGGCGGCGGTGAGACCGGCGGGGCCGCCGCCCACCACCAGAAGATCGTATTTCATGGAAACCTCCGAGTATTATAGTGTCTTATGATAACGGCCTGTATTGACTTTCGAGGCCGATACGGTTCCCTTTCATTATATCAGTCCCGCCCTTTCGGCGCAAGTCCTGTGGGTTTTCCTTGAAAAAAGAGGAAGGACAGGTTATACTCTGGGGCGGAGGGTGATGGGAATGAAACGAATTTTGCTGCTGACCACCGGCGGGACCATTGCATCCCGCCAGACGGCGGAGGGACTCGCCCCCGGACTGAGCGGAGACGGACTGCTGCACTATCTGGGGGGACTGCCGGACAGCTATGACCTGACGGTGCGGGACATTCTCCATCTGGACTCCTCCAACATCCAGCCGGAGGAGTGGCAGCTCATTGCCCGCCATGTGTACGAAGCCCGGGAGGGCTTTGACGGCATCGTCATCTCCCACGGCACCGACACCATGGCCTATACCGCGTCGGTGCTGTCCTTCATGCTTCAGGGCATCGGCATTCCGGTGGTGCTCACCGGCGCGCAGCTGCCCATTGACCACCCCCTGACCGACGGGCTGGACAACCTGCGCACCGCCTTTGCCATGGCCTCATCCGGCCATCCGGGCGTCTTTCTGGCCTTTGACCGGAAGGTGATGCTGGGCTGCCGGGCGGTCAAGACCCACACCACCAACTTCAAGGCCTTTACCAGTGTGAACTGGCCTCTGGTGGGAGCGGTGAGCGGCGCGGGACTGACGGTGGACGAGGGGGCGCTGTGCCCCTCCGGGCTTCCCTGTGAACTGCGGGACAAGCTGTGCCGGGACGTGTTTCTCATCAAGTTGACCCCCGGCCTGGACCCCAGGATCTTCGATATGCTGCTGGACATGGACTACCGGGGGATCGTCATTGAGGCCTTCGGTGCCGGCGGACTGCACTTTATCCGGAGGAACCTCATTGAAAAGCTGAGGAAAGCAGCCCGGATGGGCATTTCCGTGGTGGTCTGCAGCCAGTGCCTCTATGAGAGCAGCGACTTTTCCATCTACCAGACCGGCCAGAAGGCGCTGGCGGAGGGAGTCATCCGCGGCTTTGACATGACCACGGAGGCCGCAGTCACCAAGCTGATGTGGGTTTTGGGCCAGACCGGTGATCCGGAGCAGGTGCGCGCCCTCTTCGAGCAAAATCTGGTGGGCGAACGAAGCGAATAACGGGAAAAATCCCGGAGTCTGTTGCAAGACAGGCTCCGGGAGAAGTTTTTTAAGGGAGGGCGCGGCGAAGGATGGGGGCGAGCAGGGCGGTGACGGCGATCTTCAGGCAGTCGCCGGGGAGATAGAGCAGCATACCATCCCGCAGGATGCGCCAGAAGGAGAGCCCCCGGCCCATGTACACATTCAGAATGATTCCCATGTAGGGCAGGCCCACCGCGTAGAGCACCAGCAGCCCCACGGCGCAGGCGAGCACGGTGCGGCGGCGGGAGTTGTCTGCCCGGGCGATGGCTCCGATGACGGCGGCGGCGGGAATGAGACCCAGCAGGAAGCCGAAGCTGGGCTGGAGCAGGTAGCTGATGCCGCCGCCCCGGGTGAAGATGGGTACGCCGGCCAGACCCAGCAGCACATAGACCGCCTGAGAGACGGCGCCCCATTTTCCCCCCAGCAGCACCCCCGCCATGGCGGTGAAGAAGAACTGGAGGGTGAGGGACATGGCCCCCAGGGGAATGCGGATCAGCGCGCCCACGGCGGTGAGGGCCGCGAACAGTCCGGCCAGAACGATATTTCGTGTTCGGTTTTTCGTAGGGATCTCTCCTTTTTCCGGCCTTGGGGATGGCATGGGCGGAATGAATGGTAAGCCAAAAGAATGGCCGTTGACAGGGGGGAGGGGGTGGGGTAAACTGATGAAAAAAGGGGGTAAGACCATGCTGCCGAGGGAAGAGGATATGCTCATTGCGGAGAGATTGGCTTCGCCCCATCGGGTGGTGGGCAGAGAGGTCGTGTGCCTGACGCAGGTGGACTCCACCAATGAGGAGTGCCGGCGGCGTGCGGCGGGGGAGCGGCAGAACGGCCTGGCGGTATGCGCCGACGGGCAGACCCGGGGTCGGGGCCGCCGGGGACGGGACTTCCAATCCCTGCCGGGCCGGGGACTGTACCTCTCGGTGCTGCTGCGCCCCAATGCCCCCCTTTCGGAGGTGAGCGCCATCACTGCGTGGACGGCGGTGGCGGTGTGCCGTGGGCTGGAGCGGGCGGCGGGGGTTCGAGCCGACATCAAGTGGCCCAACGATATCCTGCTGGAGGGCAAAAAGCTGTGCGGCATCCTCACGGAGCTTGGTGTAGGGGAGAACGGTACGCTGGATTATGTCATCATCGGCATCGGGGTCAATGTGAGGCAGAGCGAGGCCGAGTTCGGGCCGGAGCTGGCCCCCATCGCCACCTCTCTGGCCCAACACGGCGTGACGCTGGGACGGGGGGCGCTGGCGCAGGCGCTGCTGGAGGAACTGGACGCCCTCTACCGGGATTTTCCCCGGGAGAGCGCCGCCTACCTGGCGGAGTACCGCCGCCGGTGCGTGACGCTGGGGCGGGAGGTGACCGTCCTGCGGGGCAGCGCCGCCACCCGGGCCACGGCGCTGGACATCGACGGCGGGTTCGGCCTTGTGATCGGGCTGCCTGACGGCACCCGTCAGACCGTCACCTCCGGCGAGGTGTCCGTGCGGGGACTGCTGGGGTACGGATAAGATGAGAAAAAGGGACCGCTGCAGAGAGAAGGCTCTGCAGCGGTCCCTCGGTTTTTGGGGAGTTACTGAATGGTGAAGAGCAGCTGGCCGCCCTTGACGGTATCGCCCTCGCTCACAAGGACCTCGCCCACCACGCCGCTCATGCGGGCGGTGACGGCGGTCTCCATCTTCATGGCCTCGATGGTGAGCAGGGTCTGGTTCAGCTCCACCCGGTCGCCCGCCTTGACCTGGATCTTGCTGATGGCGCCGGGGATGGAGGCGCCCACCTGGCTCTTGTCCTCCGGGTCGGCCATGGGCACCTTGACGATGTCCTTCTGAGCCGCCTCATCGGGGACCTTCACATCACGGCGCACGCCGTTGAGCTCGAAGCTCACGGTGCGCATACCCTCGCTGTCCACTTCGCCCAGACCGAGGTACTTGATGACCAGAGTCTTGCCGTCGGCAATGTTCACCTTATTGGTCTCGCCCACGGCCAGACCATGGAAGAACACATGGCTGCCCAGGCGGGTGATATAGCCGTACTCCTTCCGGGTCTTGACGAACTCCTCCACCACCTTGGGATACAGGCAGTAGCTGAGCACGGCGCGCCAGCAGGGATCGGGATCGAAGCGGGCCATGTCCCGCTTGACCTGGGCGAAGTCCACCGGGGGCATGAGGGAGCCGGGGCGGACGGTGATGGGCTCCTTGCCCTTCAGGACCACCTTCTGCAGGTCCTCGGGGAAGCCGCCGGCGGGCTGGCCCATCATGCCGGAGAAGTAGCTGACACAGCTGTCGGGGAAGGCCAGACTTGCGCCCTTTTCCACGATGTTCTCGGGGGTCAGGCCGTTCTGGGTCATGAAGATGGCCAGATCGCCCACCATTTTGCTGGAGGGGGTCACCTTGATGATGTCACCCAGCATCTCGTTGGCCACACGGTAGTTTTCCTTGACCTCCTGGAAGCGGCTGCCCAGGCCCAGGGACTCCACCTGAGGCTTCAGGTTGGTGTACTGGCCGCCGGGGATCTCGTAGCGGTAGATGTCGGTGGCGGGGCACTTGAGGCCGGACTCAAAGCTGTCATAGCGCTTGCGCACATCCTCCCAGTAGTCGGTGAGGTACTGCAGCCGGTCCAGCTTCAGACCGGTGTCCCGCTCGGTGCCCTCCAGCGCCGCCACCACCGCGTTCATGGAGGGCTGGCTGGTGAGGGAGGACATGGAGGAGATGGCGCAGTCCACCACATCCACGCCGGCCTCCGCCGCCATGAGCAGGGTGGCCACCTGGTTGCCGGAGGTATCGTGGGTGTGGAGCTGGATGGGGATGCCGATCTCCTGCTTCAGGGTGGAGATCAGCTTCTTGGCGGCGTAGGGCTTGAGCACGCCGGACATATCCTTGATGGCCAGCATATGGGCGCCGCGGTGCTCCAGCTCCTTGGCCAGATCCACATAGTATTTGAGGGTGTAGCGGTCCCGCTTGTGGTCCAGGATGTCGCCGGTGTAGCACACGGTGGCCTGGCAGATCTTGCCCTGGTTCAGCACCTCGTCCATGGCCACCTCGATGCCGGGGATCCAGTTGAGGGAGTCGAACACACGGAACACGTCGATGCCGGAGCGGGCGGCCTCCTTGATGAATTCGCGGATGACGTTATCGGGGTAGTTGGTATAGCCCACGGCGTTGGCGCCCCGGAGGAGCATCTGCAGCAGCAGGTTGGGGGCCTTTTCCCGGATCAGGTCCAGACGCTCCCAGGGGGACTCGTGGAGGAAGCGGTAGGCCACATCGAAGGTGGCGCCGCCCCAGCACTCCAGGGAGAAGGCGTCGGCCAGGATCTCGCTGGTGCCCTCCATGCCCTTGACGATGTCGCGGGTGCGCACGCGGGTGGCCAGCAGGGACTGGTGGGCATCGCGGGTGGTGGTGTCGCAGATGAGCAGCTTCTTCTGGTCCAGCACCCACTTGGACACGGCCTCGGGGCCTTCCCGGTCCAGCATCTGCTTGAGGCCTTCGGGCCGGTTGCCGGTGACGGGGGGGAAGCGGGGCGCGTCGTAGAACTTGTGCCCCGTCTGCTCTTTGATGACGATGTTGCCGATGTATTTCAGCATCTTGGTGGCGCGGTCCTGCTTTTCATCCAGCTGGAACAGCTCGGGGGTCTCGTCGATGAACTTGGTGTAGCACTGACCGTCCAGGAAGGTCTGGTTTTTCAGAATGTTGGCGATGAAGGCGATGTTGGTCTTCACGCCGTGGACATGGATCTCACGCAGGGCACGGGCGGCCTTGGAGCAGGCGCCGTGGAAGGTGTTGTCCCAGGCGGTGATCTTGACCAGCAGGGAGTCGTAGTAGGGGGAGATGACCGCGCCGGTGTAGGCGTTGCCGCCGTCCAGACGCACGCCGAAGCCGCCGGAGGAGCGGTAGGCGGTGATCTTGCCGGTGTCGGGGGCGAAGTTGTTGGCGGGATCCTCGGTGGTCACGCGGCACTGGATGGCGAAGCCGTTGAGGCGCACATCCTCCTGACAGGTGATGCCGATGCGGGGGTCGCTGAGGGGGCTGCCCTCGGCGATGAGGATCTGGGCGCGCACCAGGTCCACACCGGTGACCATCTCGGTGACGGTGTGCTCCACCTGGATACGGGGGTTCATCTCGATGAAGTAATGGCTGCCGTCCTTGTCCACCAGGAATTCCAGCGTGCCGGCATTCTGGTAGCCCACATAGCGGGCGATCTTCACCGCGTCCTCGCAGATGGCGGCGCGGACGGCGGGATCGACGGAGAAGGCGGGGGCGAACTCCACCACCTTCTGATAGCGGCGCTGGAGGGAGCAGTCGCGCTCAAAGAGGTGGACGATGTTGCCCTGGCTGTCGCCAAGCACCTGCACCTCGATGTGCTTGGGGCGGACCAGGAACTTCTCCATGAAGATGTCGTCATTGCCGAAGGCCTTCTGTGCCTCGGCCTTCACCAGGTCGAAGTTGACGCCCACTTCCTCCACGGTGTCGCAGCGGCGCATACCTCTGCCGCCGCCGCCGGCGGCAGCCTTCAGAATGACGGGGAAGCCGAACTCCATGGCCAGCTTCTGAGCGGCCTCGCGGCTCTCCAGGGGCTTGTCGGTGCCGGGGGTGGTGGGGACACCGCAGGCCACCGCCATCTTTTTGGCGGAGAGCTTGTCGCCCATCATGTCCAGCACGGCGGAGGAGGGGCCGATGAACTGGATGCCCGCCGCTTCGCAGGCCCGGGCAAAGTCGCCGTTTTCCGACAGGAAGCCGTAGCCGGGGTGGATGGCATCGGCGCCGTGCTTCTTGGCCAGCTCGATGATGCGGGGGATGTTCAGATAGGCGCCCAGGGGGCTTTCGTTCTCGCCGATGAGGTAGGACTCGTCGGCGGCGATGCGGAACTGGCTGTAGGTGTCCTCGTTGGAGTAGATGGCGATGGTCTGAAGGCCCAGATCGTGACAGGCGCGGAACACGCGCATGGCGATCTCGCCCCGGTTTGCCACCAGAACTTTGCGGAACGGCTTGCTCATTGGGGGATCCTCCCTTAAAAATGTTATATCTATAGCTTACGGCAAAAGAAAGATTTTCGCAAGCCCCTGTTTTATCCAATAAGTTTCGAAAAATAGGGGACTTTATAGGAAAATATAACAAATTGAATAAAACACTTCATCGAGGCAAAAAGACGGGGGATTGATTTGCGGGGCGGGTTTTGATATGATGGGCAACAAAGGAGCGATCACAATGACTCAAAAGGAACTCAATGAGATCCGCCGCCGCTTCCGTCTGGAGCGCAGCGGGTTTAACCGCATCTACGGCTGCTATGTGAACGGCAACAAGGGCGTCATCTCCCACATCGACGCCTCTCTGGGCATGATGCCACAGGACGAGGCGGAAATGTACATGAAGCTGCTGAAAAAGACCCTGTCCGGCGCTTTGGGGCGCAACCTCATCAACATCGAGTTTGCCACCCGGCAGGTGGCGGACAGCGAGGAGCACCGCCTGCTCCAGACCCTGCGCAACACCGAGCTGAAGGATGAGCGCGCCCGGGAGCAGCTCTACAGCCGCATCATCGACCGGCTGGACCTGGAGGGCAGCAACTATCTCATTCTGATGGCGGCGGACTGCTACGATGTGCCCTTCCGGGGAAAGGATGACGCGCTGCAGTCGGACGCCTCCGACCAGGTCTTCCGCTATTTCGTGTGCTGCGTCTGCCCGGTGAAGGACGCCAGCCTGGAGCTGCGCTATGTCCACGAGGAGGGCACCTTCCACGGCCTGTCCACGGGGAACACCGTCTCCGCCCCCGAGGTGGGCTTTATGTTCCCCTGCTTTGATGACAGAAGCACCAACATCTATAACGCCCTGTTTTACACCAAGAGCGTGTCTGAGATCCATCAGGAGCTGATCGACAGCGTGTTCCGGGTGGATCCCCCCATGTCCGCCCCGGAGCAGAAGGCGGTGTTCGACAGCACCCTGCAGGATGTGCTGGAAAAGGACTGCAGCTACGATGTGGTGCAGAGCGTCCACGACCAGATCCGCACCCGCATCGAGGAGCACAAGGAGAGCAAGGCGCCCCAAAATCTGGAGCTGACCATCGGAGAGGTGGGCAGTATTCTGGGCAGCAGCGGGGTCAGCGCCGAAAAGGTGAAGAGCTTTGAGCAGGCCTGCGAAAAGCAGTACGGCGACCGTGCCGTGCTCAACCCCAAGAACATCGTGGAGAGCAAGAAATTCGAGATCGTCACCCCCGAGGTGAAGATCTCCGTCTCCCCGGAGCACAGCTATGTGGTGGAGACCCGTGTCATCAACGGGCGGAAGTATTTTCTCATCCCCGCCGACCAGTCCGTGGAGGTCAACGGCATCCCCGTCACTGTGGAGGAATGAGCGCATCCCGGGGTTCTCCATAAACAAAAATGTCCCTGCCGGCTTTCATCGCCGGCAGGGACATTTAATGTTTTCTCTTACAGCAGGATGCTGCTCATGCGGTCGATCTCGGCGTTGACGGCGTCGCCTACGCCGGGGAAGGCGGTGAAGGGCATCCCGGCGGTCAAGCAGGGGATGAAGCTGTGGGGACCGCCCTTGCGGCAGGCGCGCTCCACCTCTTCCCGCACCAGCTCCGGGGTCCAGTCGGGCACATCCAGCAGACGGGTCTCGATCTCGCCCATGAAGGTGATCTGGCCGGCATACTTCTCCAGCAGGGCGGGCAGGTCGTTGGAGGGGATGACGCCCTGCCAGATGTCAATGCCCATCTCGATCATGGAGGGCACCAGCGTGGCGGCGAAGCCGTCATTGTGGTGGACGATGAGGACATTGTGCTCCTTGTAGTAGCCGTAGATCTTCTTGTAGGCGGGGAGGATGAACTCGTTGAACATATCGGGGGAGAGGAAGGTGGAGGCCACGGAGCCCCAGTCGTCGTGGTGCAGGACGGCGTCGATGCCCACCCGTTCGACCATGGCCTTGGCGAAGTCCAGTTCGATCTCGGTGAGGAAATCGATGAGCGCGTGCATTTCCTCGGGCTCCTCGTAGAAGTTGCACATGGCGTCCTCCATGCCCATGAGGGCGTGCAGACGCTCGAAAATGCCCTGGGTCTGCAGGGCGCAGACATACTTCTGAGTGCGGTCCACGCCGGCAGCCATGCCATTGAGCATACCCCAGTAGCCGGGATCATCGGGGATGAAGGGCTTGTGGACGATCTCACGCCACTGGGTGATGTCCTTCAGCACACGGTGCTCATCGTCGTGGACGGGGAATGGGCCCATCTGCCCCTCGGGGAAGGACCAGAGCACGCCGAACTGGTCGTAGCCCTGGGTATTGGGGATCAGGGGGTAATCGCCCATGTAGTACAGGTCGGGGACGAGAATATCCAAAAACTCATACTGCTTCACATAGCGGTCGGGGTGGCCGTCCTTCTTCATGGTCTCGCGCAGATTTTCCTTGATGGTAAGCATGGCTTTGCACTCCTTATTCGGGACGATCGCGTTCCGATCACCCATATTTTTGGTAATTTTATATCATGATTATATCGAAAAAACGGTCGGCTGTCCATAGAAAGTATTTGTGCTGCCCTGCCGTAAAAATATACAACGGCGCCCCTGCCTCCTCTGAGGCGGGGGCGCCGTGGAGACCGTCGAAAAAGGCTCCGCCTTTTCCGACGATTTTTTGCAGTCCGCTGCGTCGCAGGCTTTGTCCGCCAGAGGCAGACAAAGCCCACGCTTGCGGCCTGAGAAGTGTTTTTCTGAGGCACATGTCCTCAGAAAAACGAATTTGCATTTTTTTCGCCGCTGTGCGGCGAAACTCTACGAGGTTTTTTGACAAGCTGAACGGCACCCCTGCCTCCTTTGAGGCGGGGGTGCCGTGTTCTGAATCAGCAGTCGTTGCGCACGAGATCCTCCCAGGACTCCCGGCGGACGGCCTCATAGGGGCCGTTCTTGCCCAGCATGACCACCGCGGGGCGGGGGACACGGTTGTAATTGGATGCCATGGAGAAATTGTATGCGCCGGTGGTAAGCACGCACAGCAGATCCCCCCGGGAGAGGGCGGGGAGGGGGACATTCTCCTGAATGAGGTCGCCGCTCTCACAGCAGCAGCCGGCCACGGTGTACTCACCGGCGGGGGTGTCCTTCATGCGCCCGGCGGCCAGCACGGTGTAGGCGGACTGGTAGAGGGTGTAGCGGGGGTTGTCCGTCATGCCGCCGTCAATGGACACATAATTGCGGAAGCCGGGGATGGTCTTGGTGCTGCCCACAGTGTAGAGGGTGAGACCGGCGTCGGCCACGATGCTGCGCCCCGGCTCCATGAGGATGGCGGGGGCCTTGATGCCGTGCCCGGTGCAGACCTCTTCCACCAGCGCGCCGATGGCGGCGATGTTTGCGACGTAGTCGATGGCGGGATCTCCCTCCACATAGGGCACCGCCATACCGCCGCCCAGATTGAGCAGTTCGGCCAGATAGCCGTGGCGGCGGGCCATGTCCGCGGTAAAGGCCAGCATGATCCGCGCCGCGTCGCAGAAGGGACCGTGCTCAAAGATCTGGGAGCCGATGTGGCAGTGGTAGCCCCGCAGGTCAATGTGGGCCTTGCCCAGGGCGGCACAGACCAGAGCCTCCGCCTGCCCGGTCTCGATGGCGGCGCCGAACTTGGAGTCCACCTTGCCGGTGTTGATCTTGGCGTGGGTGTGGGGGTCGATGCCCGGGGTGAGGCGGAGCAGGATCTTCTGCCTCACGCCCCGGCGGGCGGCTTCGGCCTCGATGGCGTCCAGCTCGGCGGCGTTGTCGCACACGAAGTAGCCCAGACCGCTGTCCATGGCGAAGCGGATGTCCCGGTCGGTCTTGTTGGTGCCGTGGAAGAAGGCGCGCTCCAGGGGGAACCCGGCGGCCTTGGCGGTGTACAGGTCGCCGGAGGACACCACGTCGATGCCCATGCCCTCCTCGGCCATGATCTCGTAAATGCGCTTGAAGCACAGGGCTTTGCTGGCAAAGGCGGGGAGGGACCCGGCGGGGCAGAAGCGCTCCAGCGCCCCTTTGTAGGTGCGGCAGCGGCTGCGGATCACCGCCTCGTCCAGGATCATCAGGGGGGTGCCGTACCGGGCGGCCAGCTCGGTGGTGTCGTGACCGGCCACGGTGAGATGACCGGCATCGTTGACAGAAAGATTGGGGTAAAGCATATCTCTTTCTCTCCTCTGTGCTTGGTTACAGCAGGTGGGCCAGCATCTCCTCCCGGCTCAGGGGGCTGAGGTCGGCAGGGGCGATGTCGAAGATGGTGCGGCATCCGGTGACGCCCCGCGCCGACAGGCGCATGGCGGCTCTGGCGCAGGCCACCAGCACGCTGGCGGTGAACTGGGGGTTGGAGTCCAGCTTCAGGGTGTACTCAATGGTCTGGGTGCACTCCTTGTTCCAGCCGGTGACGCCGCTGCGGATCACGCTGCCGCCGTGGGGCAGACCGGAGTGGTTCTTCGCCATCTCCTCGGCGGTGATGAACTCCACGGTGGTGTCATAGTCGGAGAAGTAGTTGGGCATGGTCTTGATGGCTTGCTCGATGGCGGCGGTGTCGGCGCCCTCCTCCGCCACCACATAGCACAGACGGGTGTGCTTTTCCCGGGTGGTCAGCTGAGGATTTTCGCCCCGGCGGACGCGGTCCAGTGCCTCGGGCACGGGGATGGTGTACTGCCGGGCGTCGGCCACGCCGGGGATGCGGCGCACGGCGTCGGAGTGACCCTGGCTGACGCCTTTGCCCCAGAAGGTGTAGTCCTTGCCCTCGGGGAGGATGGCGGAGGCGTACAGGCGGTTGACGGAGAACAGGCCGGGGTCCCAGCCCAGAGAGATAAAGGCGATGTGACCGCTCTCCTCTGCGGCGGCATTGACCGCGGCGAAGTGGGCGGGGATGTTGGCGTGGGTGTCAAAGCTGTCAATGACGTTGAAGTCCCTGGCAAACCGGGGGGTCATGGCGGGCAGATCGGTGGCGCTGCCGCCGCACAGGATCATCACGTCGATGTCGTCTTTCATCTCCGCGGCCTTGTCGGCGCTCAGCACGGGGACGTTGGGGGTGAGAATGCTTACGCCGGCGGGGTCGCGGCGGGTGAACACGGCTGCCAAGACCATGTCGGGGTTTTGTGCGATGGCGCACTCCACGCCCCGGGCCAGGTTGCCGTAGCCCATAATTCCAATACGGATCATAGATGCTCCTCCTTCAGTCTGCTGCGATATGGTTCATGTCGTACAGCCCGGGGGCCTTTCCCATGAGGAAGGCGGCGGCGGCCAGGGCGCCGTCGGCAAACAGGCTGCGGTCCTGGGCCTCGTGCCTGAGGGTGAGGATCTCGCTGCCTGTGTTGATGATGACCTCGTGGATGCCCACGATATTGCCCATGCGCAGGGAGTGGATGCCGATCTCCTGCCGGGTGCGTTTGCCGTTCTCGTGCCGGCCCACCAGCAGCTGGGCGTCGCTGCGCACCTCCTGCAAAGCGTGGCCCAGCATCAGCGCCGTTCCGCTGGGAACATCCAGCTTGCGGTTGTGGTGCTGCTCCACGATCTCGATGTCCGCCTCGGGGAACATCCGGGCGGCGGCTTTCGCCAGCCTGCACAGGGCGGCCACGCCCAGGGACATATTGGCGGCGAAGAAAACGGGAATTTGCTTTGCCGCGGCGCGGATCATCTCCGTCTCCTCCGGCGTGTGGCCGGTGGTGGCGATGACCAGCGGCAGCTTCTGCCCTGCCGCGTAGTCGGTAAGGGCCTTGGTGCAGGCGTGGTGAGAGAAGTCGATAATGCAGTCCGCCCGGCCGGTAAAGGCGTCCAGAGTGGGGAGAATGTCCCCGGAGGGGTGGGCGTCCACCATGCCGGCCAGCGCGGCGCCGTGGCTGCCCTCCCGGATCATTTGGCAGAGGATCTGCCCCATGTGCCCTGCGGCACCGTGAACCAGAATATCCATAGGCTCACACCCGGATCCCCGCGCTGCGCATACAGGCGAGAAGATGTTCCCGGTGGGCGTCCTCCATGGGGGTGAGGGGCAGGCGCAGATTGTTGCCGCCGAAGCCCATGGCGGCCATAGCTGCCTTCACGGGTATGGGATTGACCTCACAGAAAAGAGCCTTGATAAGCTGGGTGTACTCGCACTGCATCCTCGCGCTGCCGGCGGTGTCGCCTTCGAACCAGCGGTGGCACAGCTCGCTGGTCTTGGCGGGCATCAGATTGCTGAGCACGCTGATGACGCCGCTGCCGCCCATGGAAAGGATGGGGACTATCTGGTCATCATTGCCGGAGTATATGTCCAGCTTGTCACCCACCAGGGAGAAGGTCTCAACGATCTTGCTGATATTGCCGTTGGC
>JAQXJQ010000046.1 GCA_029009035.1 Oscillospiraceae bacterium
TATTATGAGTTTATTGAAGGCGGATACCTTTATAACCGCTGTCATCTCATCGGCTATCAGCTCACGGGAGAAAACGCCAATGAGCGCAACCTGATCACTGGCACCCGCTATCTGAATGTGGAGGGGATGCTGCCCTTTGAGAACAGGGTGGCCCGATATATCCGAACCACCGGGAACCATGTGCTCTACCGGGTGACGCCTCTCTATGACGGGCTTGATCTGGTGGCCAGCGCGGTGCAGATGGAGGCGTTGTCCATCGAGGATGGCGGCGCGGGGATCTGCTTCAATGTCTATGTGTACAACGTTCAGCCGGGGGTGTGCATCGACTATGCCACAGGCGACCATTGGCCGGAAGAGGAGTGCGCTTGACTTTCTCATGAAAAAGCGCCTCAGCCGGTGGGCTGAGGCGCTTTGCGCTGTTATCATTCGGTTTCCCGGGGGTCGCTGGGCTCCTTGATGCCCAGGCGGTTGTAGATCTTCTGCATGAAGGAGAAGGTGAAGCCGCCGGGGAGCATACTGTTGACCAGCATTGCCGCCACGACACCGACGCCGGTGTCAAAGATACGGTTGAGGGCGTAGGAAATATAGCTGTCCATAGGGGTGTTGAACAGGATGATGCACAGCACCACACCGCCGGGCTGTACGCCGCCCACCCAGATGTACTGGCAGAGAATGATGAGGATGATCACGCCGATAAAGGTCAGCGGGATCAGGAACCAGCGGTTGCTGCCGTCCGGAAACAGGTTGGCGTAGATGGCGAACAGGCCCATGCCGATGAGACCGCCCACCAGAGTGCCGAAAAAGCGGTTGCCGCCGTGGAGACGGCTGTTGGCGTAGTCGCTGCCCATGCCGAAGATGGCGCCGATGCAGGCGAAGGCAGGGCTGCGGTCAAGAAAATAGTAGACCAGAGCGCACAGAGCGGCGGCGATGGCGGTTTTCAGATTTCTCATTCCCACTCTGAAGCGGGGCAGCTGTCGTTTCTCTTTTTTGTCTGCGTTCATAAAAGCACTCCTGTTGATTGGAATGGGGCGCTGATATTATAACAGAAAAAGGCGGGGGAGAAAAGATGAAATCTTATTTTTTTCTCAACGCCGGGGCGATATTTTGCGGGATTTCAAAGCGCTCTGCTTGACTTTGAAGGCCCTGTGTGCTATAAATAGTATAACTTCACCTACCTTTGGGACAGAAGAATTCAGGATAGATCGGAGATAAGTATTATGGAAAGAATCAAGACCATCGAGACTCGTGATCTGTGCAGCAGCGCTGCCAACGGCGGCTGCGGCGAGTGCCAGACCTCTTGCCAGTCTGCTTGCAAGACCAGCTGCGGTGTTGCCAACCAGAAGTGCGAGAACGAGAACAACTAACGCTCGGGTTTATACGATTTAGGAAGAATGCCGCCTGAACAGAGGCGGCATTCTTTATGTGAACAGGAGGAACAAATTATGATGCACCAGTATCAGCTGGGCGGTTACAATATCGTGCTGGATACTTGCTCCGGATCGGTGCACGCTGTGGACGAGGTCGCTTACGATGTGATCGCCATGTTTCCCGACTATGGCAGAGAGGAGATCGTCTCTTCGCTGCTGGAAAAATACGGGGATCGTGCGGATGTGACCGCGGAGGAGCTGAATCAGTGCATTGACGATGTGCAGGCGCTGGCCGACGCCGGCAAGCTCTTTACCCCCGACCGCTACGAGCCCCTGGCCGGAGAGCTGAAGACCAGGACCGGAAATATTGTCAAGGCCCTGTGTCTGCATGTGGCTCACACCTGCAACCTCAACTGCTCCTACTGCTTTGCCAGTCAGGGCAAGTACCACGGCGAAAGGGCGCTCATGAGCTTTGAGGTGGGCAAGCGGGCGCTGGATTTTCTGGTGGAAAACTCCGGTAACCGCACCAACCTGGAGGTGGACTTCTTCGGCGGAGAGCCGCTGATGAACTTTGATGTGGTCAAGCAGCTGGTTGCCTATGCCCGCACCATAGAGGGCCCCAACCACAAGCATTTCCGCTTTACCCTGACCACCAACGGCGTGCTCATTGATGACGACGTCATTGATTTCTGCAACCGCGAGATGGACAATGTGGTGCTCAGTCTGGATGGCCGAAAGGAGATCCATGACCGCCTGCGTGTGGACTATGCCGGCAACGGAAGCTACGAGCGCATCGTGCCCAAGTTCCAAAAGCTGGTGGAGGCGCGGGGTGACCGCAGCTATTATATGCGCGGCACCTTTACCCACGCCAACCCCGACTTTACCAAGGATGTGTTCCATATGGCCGACCTTGGCTTCAAGGAGCTGAGCATGGAGCCTGTGGTCTGCGCGCCCGGGGATCCCGCCGCCCTCACCCCCGAGGACCTGGAGATCGTCAAGCAGCAGTATGAGATCCTTGCCAAGGAGATGCTGAAGCGAAACCGGGAGGGCAACGGCTTCACCTTCTACCACTATATGCTGGACCTGAAGGGAGGCCCCTGCATTTACAAGCGCCTGTCCGGCTGCGGTTCCGGCACCGAGTACATGGCGGTCACTCCCTGGGGCGATCTGTATCCCTGCCATCAGTTCGTGGGCGATGAGGCCTATAAGCTGGGCAATATCTATGACGGCGTGACCAACACCGGCCTGCGCGAGGAGTTCCGGGCCTGCAATGCCTATGCCCGTCCCGAGTGCGCCGATTGCTGGGCCAGGCTCTATTGTTCCGGCGGCTGCGCCGCCAATGCCTACCATGCCTCCGGGTCCATCCGCGGCATTTATGAACCGGGGTGCGAGCTGTTCCGCAAGAGAATGGAGTGCGCCATCATGATCCAGGTGGCGGAAAGTCTGGACGGAGAGTAAACCATGGATACCCCTGTTCTTGATTTTGTCCGCGGTTATGCCGCCGACGGAGGAAGCCGGTTCCATATGCCCGGACACAAGGGACGATCCCTGCTGGGGATCGAGGCGCTGGACATTACGGAGGTCTTCGGCGCAGACGCCCTCTATGAGGCGGACGGCATCATTGCCAGAAGTGAGAAGAATGCCGCAAAGCTGTTCGGAACGGGGCGGACGCTGTTTTCCACCGAGGGCTCCAGCCAGTGCGTTCGCGCCATGCTGTATCTGGCGCTGACCTGCCGGAAGCGGGGGGCCGGAAAGCGGATCGTGGCGGCCCGGAATGTGCACAAGAGCTTTGTGTACGCAGCCGCTTTGCTGGACTTTGAACCTGTCTGGCTGTGGCCGGAGGGACAGGGGAGGGGCCTGTGCAGCTGTCCCGTCACGCCGGAAGGACTGAAAAAGACCTTGGACGGCCTGTCGGAGCCTCCGGCTGCGGTCTATGTGACCAGCCCGGATTATCTGGGCGGACGACAGGATATTGCCGCGCTGGCGAAGGTGTGCCATGCCTATGACACGCTGCTGCTGGTGGACAATGCCCACGGCGCCTATCTCCACTATCTGGAGCCTGCCTGCCACCCCATGGATCTGGGCGCCGATCTATGCTGCGACTCCGCCCATAAGACCTTGCCGGTGCTCACCGGCGGAGCCTATCTGCATCTGGCGAAGCACTTGCCCGGGGAGTTTTCTGACCGTGCCAAGGGGGCGATGGGGCTTTTTGGCTCCACCAGTCCGTCCTATCTGACCCTGGCGTCGCTGGACGCCTGCAACGCCTATCTTTCTGACGGATATGCCCAAAGACTGAAGGACGCCATTGCCCGTCTGGATGACTTGAAAGGACATTTGGAGCGGACCGGCTGGCCGGTTTTGGAGAGCGATCCGCTGCGTCTGACCATCTGCTGTTCCAAGGTCGGACTCTCCGGCGGGCAGCTGGCCCGGAGGCTTCGGGAGGGGAATGTGGAGTGCGAGTTTGCAGACCCGGATTATCTGGTGTGCATGATGACCCCGGAAAACACGCCGGAGGATCTGGAGCGGCTGAAAGCCGCCCTTGGCGCGGCGCCTGAGGCGGCAGCGGATGCGCAGGTCAGAATTCCGCGGACGAGGCCGGAGACGGTCTGTTCCCCGAGACAGGCTGTATTTGCCCGGCAGGAGACCGTGAAGATAGAGGATGCCACGGGGCGGATCTGCGGAACGCCCACTGTGGCGTGTCCGCCTGCCATCCCCATCGTGGTCTCCGGAGAGCGGATCCAACGGGATCTTGTTGAGCTGATGCGCTGCTACGGCATGGAGAAGATCCAGGTCGTCGCCGAAAAAGAATAACGCTGGGAGAAAATGGGCCCGTTGCAGAACTTTCACTCTGCAGCGGGCTTTTGCGTTGATGCGGTAATCATTGCGGGGTGCGCTAAAAGCCTCCCTTGTATAAGGGATGGTTGTCAGTCATGACGGCGGATGACAAACCGCGCTGTCTCCACTGCAAACTTCTCCGGATCGGCGGGACGCCGTTGTCCGTTCCGGATGCGGGAGATATAGGATGCGTCATAATTCAGGTGCCGGGCCAGATCCGAAATGTTGACCGACAGGGCAGTGAACGGCACCGGCGACGGCACCACCTTCACTCCCGAGGGCGATGCGACCCGCGGCGCATTTATCGAGGAAATGCTTACACCCAAGATTACCTATAAGGATGTTCTGGCAGGGGCAAAAGAGAAAGGGCTTACTCCTGCCCAAGTTGCCGAAATCCTCGGTATTACCGTTGGTGATAAATAAACAAACATCCCTCAGTCATTGACTGAGGGATGTTCCTTTTCCTTATAGAAGCTGTCCAAGTATCGGAGAGAAGCAGCGGCGAAAGTGATATGCAAGAGGCGCTTATTATAAAAAGCGACTGCGAGTTATAACCATAATCAACTTATGATTAACGAGCCTATGTCAACCAATTAGTTAAAATAAAAAGTGTTACCATTGCCGTTGCCAGGCACATACTCAATCTGAATGCCATTCATCTCGATGATTTTCTGGCTGTCATTCCAAACAACATCGTGGAACCCATAGTTGTCAGAATTAGCACGGCCATTAATTGCCATTGCATCAACCCAAGACCAAAGAGCATATGCGACCTCACGGTCTCCAGTCATAAAATAAAAGGCTTCCATAACCATATTGATACAGGAGTTCTGAACAACATCGGAATCATAACTCTTACGCCAACCAAATACATTTACTCCAAGTCTGCCATCTTCGTGAGTTACAATTTTAGCAAACTTACCAGTATCAGCATCGTTGATAGAAATTCCGTCACTGAAGAAACGGCGGCCATAAACGTAACCCACATAACTATTCAAAGCAGTTCTTGCATCAGCAGCAGTCATACCATCAGTATAGAACTTACGAGAATAACCCTTGTGGTCAACAAATTGGCCAGCAATCTGCTCATTACCTTCAATCTTCTCGCCGGAACCATAGTCATCACCCTTCCAACCGTCAGGTTTGAACTCAGACCCACTTCCAGTTGTTTGGGAAGCCTCAGGCAGCTTATCAACATAATCGCTTCTGTAGTTATCACCACAAGCGGCACACGTATACAAAGTATAGCCTTCCGCTGTTGTAGTGGGGGCTATGATTTCTTTTGCGTAGTTATGCCCCTTGGCTGCGGTTTCATCACCCTCATAGGTGTCGCCGCAGTCGCAGGTGTAAGTAGTGTAGCCGCCTTTGGTACAGGTAGGAGCAGTCACTTTGGCGGTATACTGATGTCCCTTGGCTGCGGTTTCATTGTCCTTGTACTCGTCGCCACACTCGCACTTGTGCAGGGTATAGCCCCCCACGGTACAGGTAGCGGCAACTACTTCCTCAGAATAGGTGTGGGTGTGCACGGGTTCAGGAGTAGGCTCAGGAGTGACCTCGGGCGTCGGCTCAACAGCAGGCTCTTTCTCAGGCTCGGGGGTCACATCAGGTGTGACCTCAACATCGGGCGTGCTTGCCGCGCCCTCATCACCGGCAGGCTGGGACTCGTCAGGCTGGGCAGAGGTATCGCCTGCATCAGTCACGGTGCTGGCGCTTTCGCTTTCGCTGGGTGCAGGTGAGACGGACGATGTGTCCGGATCACCGGCACACGCGGTCAACAGCATCAGCATTGCCAGCGCCGCTGCCAACAGTTTCTGTCTTTTCATCGTATATCCTCCAATACACTTGCATTTATAAAACGGGGTAGTGCTTGTCACTGCTACAGTTTAGCATATCCGACTCAGCTTTACAAGCAACCCTTTGCTCCGACCTCCTTTTGGAATATCCGCCCTCTTTCTGCCGTATCGTGTATCAGAT
>JAQXJQ010000047.1 GCA_029009035.1 Oscillospiraceae bacterium
ATGCGTGAAACATTATACTATATGCACCGGGACAGTGCAAGGAAAATCTTTTGCGGCGGGATACAAAACGGGCGGTGAGGGTTTCTCACCGCCCGTTGGCGCTTGTTAAAGATCCAGCAGGAACAGGTTGTTGTCCGTGGAGAAGTTGGCGTTGGAGTACAGCACCAGCACCCGGTCGATGCCCTGCTCGGCCACATACTGCTTGAGGGACTGGCGGTTGTAGCGCAGATCCCAGAGATGCACCTCGCTGTAGCTCTGGGCCAGGAAGGGAGCCAGAGAGTCGGAGTAGGAGTCGCGGATCACCAGGAGCTTCTCGTCAGAGAGGGCGTTGTCGTTCCCGATGATGCACAGGGGCTGATTGCCGCCCAGGAAGTAGGAGTACTTGTCCTTCTTCTCCAGATTTTCGGGGAAGTACAGGCTGTCACGCTCCTCGGGCTGGCCGGAGTGGTAGCAGGTGACCGTGAACTTGCCCTCTGCCCACTTGTACATCTCGTCGGGACGCACCCAGCCGGCGCCGGCGGAGGAGTAGGTGGTGCCGTAGAAGCTGTCGCTGACTTGGGTGGGATCGCAGTCCGGCAGGACGGCGGAGCCGCCCATGGCGTTTACCAGCGCCAGATAGCCCTGATAGGCGCCCATGGTGGACCAGTGGTGGTCGGTGCGGTAGAAGGCGTCGTCGCCGCTGATGGCGCCGGACAGGTCGATCCAGTGGACGTTCTCGCCGCACAGCTGACCGGCCTGCTGGAGGGTGGAGCCGTCGTCCACCAGGGGGGCGTTGGCGGGCAGGCGGTCGGCCCACACGAAGCTCTTGTCGGGGATGAGGGCGAAGTGGACGGGCACGGACACATTGCCGCCGAGCTTGTTGACAAAGGCCAGCTTGCCTGTGAGAGCCTCCAAGGAGGGGGCGGTGAACTGGGCGAAGAGACTCTGCCCGTCAGCGCCCAGATAAGCGCCGTTGTTCTCCTTCTTGCCGATGAACCGCTCGCAGTAGGCCTTCAGATGGATCCAGCGGTCCCGCAGGGGGAACTGGTCCACCACATAGTCCTCGAAGTCCTCCATAAACTCGCCGGACTTCAGGCTGGACAGGGTGGGGGCCTTGAACTGGGAGAGGAAGCGGTTCTCCTGCTCGGAGAAGTCGCGGTCGGGGACGATGAACTGAGCGATGCCGAAGCCGAAGATAAACAGGCAGAACAGCGCCGTGATGAAGACGGAATATTTTTTTGTCATGTCGCAGCGCCTCCTTTAGAAACGGAAATAGAGGAAGGGATTGTAGGTCCCGTCCACCAGATAGGCGGTGGCCAGCACCAGCCCCAGCAGGATCAGCACAGGCAGGACCGCCTTGCGGGCTTTGTCCCCCAGCTTGTTCCACAGATTTTTGGCCAGGGGGGTGGAGGCCAGGGCGGCGATGAGGAGCAGGGGCAGGTAGTTGAGAAAATAGTAGAGGAACTTGCTGTCCCAAAGACCGGCGCCGAAGCCGAACATGGCCTTGAGGTAGCCGCCCAGGGCGCCCAGATCCTCCACGGCGAAGATGGTCCAGCCCACCAGAACGATGAACAGGCCGTAGATGTGGCCCACCCAGCGGGGCATCTTCCTGAGCACGCCGGAGAACCAGAATTTCTCAAACACCAGCAGCACGAAGTAGAACAGGCCCCAGATGAGGAAGTTCCAGCTGGCGCCGTGCCAGATGCCGGTGGCGGCCCAGACGATCAGCAGGTTGAAGATGAGCCGGCCCTTGCCAACCCGGTTGCCGCCCAGGGGGATATAGAGGTACTCCCGGAACCAGGTGCCCAGGGAGATGTGCCAGCGGCGCCAGAATTCGGTGGCGGACTTGGCCAGATAGGGGTAGTTGAAGTTCTCCAAAAACTCAAAGCCCAGCATACGGCCGATGCCGATGGCCATGTCGGAGTAGCCGGAGAAGTCGAAGTACAGCTGGAAGGCGAAGCCCAGGATGCCCAGCCAGGCGCCCAGGGTGGTGAGCTCGGCGGCGGGAGTGGCCAGATACACATCCCACAGGGGGCCGATGGCGTTGGCGATGAGCACCTTCTTGGCCAGACCCACCACAAAACGCTGCACGCCGGAGGCGAACTTGTCCACGCTGTGGGTGCGGGAGGTGAGCTGCTCGTCCAGGTCCTTGTACTTGATGATGGGGCCGGCGATGAGCTGGGGGAACAGGGTGACGAAGGTGCCGAAGGTGATGATATTGCGCTGCTCCCGGGCGTCACCGCGGTACACATCAATGGTGTAGCTCATGGTCTGGAAAGTGTAGAAGGAGATGCCGATGGGCAGAGACAGACCCAGCTTGGGCATGAAGTTCAGCCCGATGGCGGCCAGAGACCCGGCCACAAAGTCCCAGTACTTGAAGAAGAACAGCAGGGCCAGATTGAAGATCACCGAGGAGGCCACCGCCGCCTTCGCGCCCCTCATGTTGCCCTTGCTCTTGCAGCGCATCACCAGCATACCGTGGGTATAGTCGATGATGATGGAGGCAAACATGATGAGGATATAGACAGGCTCACCCCAGCCGTAGAAGATGAGGTTGAAGATGAGCAGCACCAGATTGCGCAGTTTCAGCGGGGTCACATAGTACAGCAGTAATACAATGGGTAAATAGAGGAACAAAAAATACGGAGTGGAGAATACCACAGGCGTCACCTCGGCTTACAAATTCAGAAAAAAGGGGGGAGCGGCGGGATACCGCTCCCCCAAAGGACAGATCAGAACAGGGCGTTGAAGGAATCAACGAAGGAATTGCAGTCTTCGTGGGCGACCATCATGATGTAGTTGCCATTGGAAACGATGCGGGAGTTGTTCGTCCAGTTTTCAGTGACAAAGGGATAATTGAAATTGTTGTTAATCTCGTTGTCGATTCGTGCCTGGAGAATGGCCTTTACGGTTTTCACATCAGAGGCGTTCGCCACTTCGATCAGGGCAATCTCAAAGGCAACAGCGGTGATCATGGGCATATAGATGATGCACTGCTTGGTCTCGATATCGGACAGCCCCGAATAGTAGGCCTCCATCGCGTCAGGCATTTCGGTCATATCCATGACGGCAGGGGTGTTCTCGGGGTCCGTAAACAGCGTGGCGTAGAAAGCGGCCAGATTCACAGACTCAGGAGCGTTCTCCCAACGGCAGCGGACGATGCAGGTGTCGGACAGCTAGCCGTAGGTGGCGGTGATGACCGCGTGACCGGGGGCGACCGCAGTGACCTTGCCCTTCTCATCCACGGTGGCGACGGACTCGTCGCTGGAGGAGTACACGGGCTTTTCATCCGGAGCGGGATCGGCGGTGTATTCCAGCGTCCAGCTGCTGCCGGCGGAGAAGAGGGTGAAGTCATGGGAACTCAGAGTGAACACCGGAGCGGAAGGCTCCTCAGAAGGCTCCTCGGAAGGCTGCTCGGAAGGCTGCTCGGAAGGTTCCTCGGAAGGCTGCTCGGAGGGCTGCTCGGAGGGCTGCTCAGAGGGCTCCTCGGAAGGCTCCGCGGAGGGCTGCTGGGAAGGCTCCCCGGTGGGGGTGCCGGAGACATCGGGAGAGGGGGAGGTGCCGGGGTTCTTGCCGCCGGAGCAGGCGGCAAGCAGGGACAGACACATGGCCAGCGCCAGAATGGCGGAAAGAATTCTTTTCATCGCTCACGGTACTCCTTCTATGTGTAGTGGGTGCCTGACGCGGGAATATTACTCGCCCAGAGCCTTGAAGGCCTCGACCTGGGCGTCCTTGCCCTCGCCCACAAAGAGGCACACATAGTTGTCGATGACCACGATCTCGGAGTGCTTCTCCCAGACCTCGATGGTGGCGGGGTACCAGGCACCGCCGGCGACCTGATCGTCGATGCGCTGCTGGAAGATGGCCTTCACAGCCTCCACATCCTCGGCCTTGGCCACCTCGACCATGTCGACCTCAGCGGCGACGGCGGAGATCATGGGAACGAGGACGACCTGCTGCTTCAGCTCGATGTCGGACAGGCCGGGGAGCAGGAAGGCCAGCATCTCCTCGTCAGTGACGTTGTCCATAGCGGGGGAGTCCGCGCCCTGGAACAGGGTGGAGGAGAACTGAGCCAGATCGGCGGAGAAAGCGGGCTTCTCAGAGGGGGCGGGGGTCTTGCTGCCGCAGGCGAACAGGGAGAGGGCCAGCACCATGGCCAGCACAAGAGCAGAAATCTTCTTCATGGGGATAAAACTCCTTTCAAAATCAAACAAATTAACAAGTGTTTTGTGCACACGCTATTCTTAGACGGCGGCGGGGGCATAAGGTTCCCTGTTTTTTGAAAATTTTTTTCGGGAGCCTTGGAACACCGGCGGAGACGGCGGCTTTACCTATTATAATAGGAGCGTGTTCTGTCCTGCGGACAGTATAGCGGATGTCAAGGGAAAAGACAATAAAATTCCCCGAATTTTCGTACAAAAACATAAACTTTTCCCCACGATTTTGGGCACAATGGGAAAAATGGCTCTGATTTGCCGGGATTGCCATTTTTCCTCTTGCTATTTCTTTAACAGGCGCATATAATGTCAAGGTCTGGAGGGGGATTTATGGTCAATATTGTTTTGGTAGAACCGGAAATTCCGCAAAATTGCGGCAATATTGCCCGTACCTGTGCAGCGACCCGTTCCCGGCTGCACCTGATCGAACCCCTGGGTTTTGACATCAGCGAAAAGGCCGTGAAGCGCGCCGGGCTGGACTACTGGCCCATGGTGGACTTGACGGTCTACTCCGGTTTGGAGGAATTTTTTCTCAAAAACCCGGACCCCGATCTGTGGTTGGCAACCACCAAAGCCCCCAGAGATTATACCCAAGCCCAATTCAGGGACAACTGCTGGCTGTTCTTCGGCAAGGAGACCGCCGGCCTGCCCCGGGATTTCAGGGAGCGCTATGCTGACCGATGTCTGCGCATTCCCATGCGGGCGGATGCCCGCAGCCTGAACCTGTCCAATTCTGTGGCGATCCTGACCTATGAGGCGCTCAAGCAGCAGGGATTTCCCGGATTGACCGGAGAGGGCGAGATGGCCCGCTGAAGGCAGGCCGTCCGTGAAGAAGAAAGATGTGGAAAGGAGAAAGCAAATTATGAACTACAACAAAAAGACCGTGAAGGACATTGACGTCAAGGGCAAGAAGGTCCTCTGCCGCTGCGACTTCAATGTGCCCCAGGATAAGAAGACCGGTGCCATCACCGATGATAAGCGTATCGTGGCCGCGCTGCCCACCATCAAGTACCTGCTGGAGCAGGGTGCTGCCGTGATCGCCTGTTCCCACCTGGGCAAGCCCGAGCCCAGCTTTGAGAAGTGGGTCAAGAAGCAGACCGAGAAGGGCAAGGACCCCGCCGAGCTCACCGAGGAGAAGTGGAAGAAAACCATGGCCGCCCTCACTCTGGCTCCCGTGGCCAAGCGTCTGAGCGAGCTGCTGGGTCAGGAGGTCATCATGGCCTCCGATGTGGTGGGCCCCGACGCCCAGGCCAAGGCCGCCGCGCTGCAGCCCGGCCAGATCATGCTGCTGGAGAACACCCGCTTTGAGAAGGGTGAGACCAAGAACGATCCCGCCTTTGCCAAGACCATGGCCGATATGGCCGACGTCTACGTGTCCGACGCCTTCGGCGCCGTGCACCGCGCCCACGCCTCCACCGCCGGTGTGGCCGAGTACCTGCCCGCCGTGTCCGGCTTCCTGATCCAGAAGGAGCTGGAGATCATCGGCGGCGCTCTGGCCAATCCCAAGCGTCCTCTGGTGGCCATCCTGGGCGGCTCCAAGGTGTCCTCCAAGATCGGCGTCATCAACAACCTGCTGGAGATCGCCGATACCATCATCATCGGCGGCGGCATGGCCTACACCTTCTCCGCCGCCAAGGGCGGCAAGGTGGGCGACTCCCTGCTGGAGGCCGACTGGATGGACTACGCCAACGAGATGGTGGAGAAGGCCGCTGCCAAGGGCGTGAAGCTGCTGCTCCCCATCGACACCGTGGTTGCCGACGCCTTCGACGCCAATGCCAACCACAAGGTGGTCCCCACCGGCGAGATCCCCGACGGCTGGCAGGGTCTGGACATCGGCCCCGACACCGTGAAGCTGTACTGCGACGCCGTGAAGGACGCCGGCACCGTGATCTGGAACGGTCCCATGGGCGTGTTTGAGTTCCCCGCCTTTGCCAAGGGCACCGAGGCTGTGGCCGAGGCTCTGTCCAAGACCAAGGCCATCACCATCATCGGCGGCGGCGACAGCGCGGCTGCCGTGCAGCAGCTGGGCTATGCCGACAAGATGACCCATATCTCCACCGGCGGCGGCGCCTCCCTGGAGTTCATGGAGGGCAAGGAGCTGCCCGGTGTGGCCTGCCTGCTGGACGCTTAATCGAAGAAATAAGTAGTAGAGGTTTGAATTGACATGAATCTGAAGTATCGTAAGACCATCATCGCCGGCAACTGGAAGATGAACAAGACCCTGAGCGAGACCCGCGCCTACGCGGAGGAGATCAAGCCCATGCTGGGCAAGCACAAGTGGTGTGAGGTCGTCCTGTGCGTTCCCGCCGTGAATATTCCCGGCGCTGTGAAGGCATTCAAGGACACCCGGGTGGCCATCGGCGGCGAGAACTGCCACTATGAGGCCTCCGGCGCCTTTACCGGCGAGGTCACCGTGGATATGCTGAAGGAAGTGGGCGCCAAGTACGTCATCATCGGCCACTCCGAGCGCCGCCAGTACTTCTGTGAAACAGAGCAGACTGTCAACAAGAAAGTCCACGCCGTGCTGAACGCCGGTATGAGTCCCATCATCTGCGTGGGCGAGAGCCTGGAGCAGCGGGAGACCGGCATCACCAACGAGTGGATTGCCCTGCAGGTGAAGAGCGCCCTGAGCAACGTGCCCGCCGAAAAGCTGCGCCGTTGCATCATCGCCTATGAGCCCATCTGGGCCATTGGCACCGGTAAGACCGCTACTGCCCAGCAGGCCGGCGAGGTCTCCGCGGATATGCTGAAGGACCTGGGCGTCAAGTATGTCATCGTGGGCCACTCCGAGCGCCGTCAGTACTTCTGCGAGACGGATCAGACCGTCAACAAGAAGGTCCACTCCGTCCTGAACGCCGGCATGAATCCCATTATCTGCGTGGGCGAGAGCCTGGAGCAGCGGGAGACCGGCGTCACCAACGACTGGATCGCCATGCAGGTGAAGAGCGCGCTGTACAACGTCCCCGCCGACAAGCTGCGCCGCGGCATCATCGCCTACGAGCCCATCTGGGCCATCGGCACCGGCAAGACCGCCACTGCCGAGCAGGCCGGCGAGGTCTGCTCCAACATCCGCGCCACCATCCGCGCCCTGTACGGC
>JAQXJQ010000048.1 GCA_029009035.1 Oscillospiraceae bacterium
GCAGCTCCAGGTGGAGCCGGGGCAGAGCTGATCCATGGTCTCCTTCATGAACAGCAGGTTCTTCAGGCTGCCGGGGATGCCGTTGGCGCAGCCCATGCAGAACTGGAAGTGCAGGGGGGCCTTCAGAACGCCCTTCTTCAGATAGTAGGCGGCGTTGGCGATCATGCCGGGATCAAAGGCCTCGATCTCGGGCTTGACGCCCCACTCCTGGAAGTCCTTGCCCAGCTCCTCCAGGAACTTGGGGGGGTTCAGGAACAGGGTGGTGTGCAGCCAGTTCATGGAGCCGCAGTCATAGGAGGCCATCTCGGGGCGCAGCTCCTTGACATGGATCTTGCGCTCCTCGTCGTTGGCGGTGAGGGCGCCGGAGGTGGTCATGTTCAGCACGATGTCACAGTCGGGGTGATTGGTGCGCAGCAGGCGGACGGTCTCGGCGAACTTCTCCTTGTCCATGGTGCCGTTGCCGTTCTCGTCGCGCATATGCATATGGGCGATGGCGGCGCCGGCCTGCCAGCAGTCATAGATGTCCTCCGCGATCTCAGCGGGAGTCATGGGGACGTTGGGGTTATTCTCCTTCTTGGGCCATGCGCCGGTGGTGGCCACGGTGATGATGCACTTGTTCTTCAGATCAGACATAACAAACATTCCTTTCTTTTGATCGTATTTTCTATTTACAGCATCTCAAAGATGCCGGCAGCGCCCATTCCGCCGCCGATACACATGGTGACCATGCCGTAGCGGCCGCCCTGCCGCTTCAGGCGGGACAGGACCTTGCAGGTCAGCACAGCGCCGGTGGCGCCCAGAGGATGGCCCAGAGCCATGGCTCCGCCCTCGGGGTTGACCTTGCTCATATCGAAGCCCAGGGTGCGGATGCAGGGGATGGCCTGGGCGGCAAAGGCCTCATTCAGCTCGATGGTATCGATCTGGTCCAGGGTCATGCCGGTGCGCTTGAACACCTTGGGCACGGCGTAAATGGGGCCGAGGCCCATCAGCTCGGACTCGTTGCCCGCCACGGCAAAGCCCACCAGACGGGCAATGGGCTTCAGGCCCAGCTCGTCGGCCTTCTCCCGGCTCATGACCACCACGAAGGCGGCGCCGTCGCTCATCTGGGAGGAGGTGCCGGCGGTGACGATGCCCTCAAAGCAGGGCTTCAGATTGCCCAGGGTCTCCAGGGTGGTGTTGCGGCGGATGCCCTCGTCCTTGTCGATGACCTTCACGGTGCCGTCGGGTGCGGTGACGGTGATGGGGATGATCTGGTCGTCAAAGGCGCCGGCATCCTGGGCCGCGGCGGCCAGGGCGTGGCTGCGCACAGCCATCTCCTCCATCTCGGTGCGGGTGATGCCGTACTTCTTGGCCACCAGCTCCGCGGTGTAGCCGGGAGCCATGTAAGCCTCGTTATAGGCCTTGACCAGGTTGGGATCACGATATTGCTCATCCAGGAACATATTCTTGATGCGGGTCATGCTCTCCACGCCGCCGGCCACGATCACATCGCACTGGTCGGCAACGATGGCGTTGACGGCGGTGGCGATGGTCTGCAGGCCGGAGGAGCAGAAGCGGCAGACGGTCTGGGCCGAGGTCTCCTTGGGCAGGCCGGCCATCTGCGCGATCAGGCGGCCGAAGTTCCAGCCCTGCACATCCTCGGGATAGGCGCAGCCCACGATCACATCGTCGATGTCCTTGGGGTCCAGCTGGGGCACGCGGGCCAGAACGCCCTTGAGGGTCTCGGCGCCGTAGGTCACGGGGTGGACATTGGCAAAGCCGCCTTTATAGGCACGGGTCACCGCGGAGCGGCCATAGGCCACGATGACGGCCTCTCTCTGTTTCATGATCATACACTTCCTATCTCAAAAATCTTACAGCTTCATGCGGTAGAGCCGCTCAAACTCATCCTGCAGCTGGTCACGGAAATCGGGATGGGCGATGGAGATGAGCTTTCTGGCCCTCTCCTTCACCGTTTCGCCCCGCAGGCAGACGGTGCCATACTCCGTGGCCACAAAGTGGGTGTTGCTGCGGGTATAGGTCACGCAGGTCCCCTCCGGGAGCACGGGACGGATGCAGGACTCGGTGATGATCTGCCCGTCGGCGTTCTTGCGGGTGCGGGTGGATTTCAGGGTGATAATGGATTTTCCGCCCGCCATCTGCGCACCCACGCCGGTGTCCACCTGACCGCCGCTGCCGGAGATCTGATAGGTGCCCACGCCTTCCGAGGCGCACTGCCCGGTGAGGTCCACATAAAGGGCCGCGTTGATGGACACCATCTTGCGGTTCTGGGCGATCACAGTCAGATCATTGGTATAGGACAGGGATTTGTGCAGAATGGCCGGATTATCGTCAATGTAATCATACAGCTCCTTCGAGCCCATGGTGAAGGAGGTCACGGTGATGCCCTTGTGCAGGGTCTTGTTGGCATTGGTCACGGCGCCGCATTTCAGCAGCTCCATGGCGCAGTCGGAGAAGGACTCCGTGTGGATGCCAAGGCCGGACTTTTCCTTCAGCCTGCCCGCCAGAGCGTCAATGGTCCCACCGAAGCCCAGCTGGATGGTGGAACCATCCTCCACCAGCTCCGCCACATGACCGCCCAGCAGTTCGTCCTCCGCGGTGGGAGTCTCCCGGGGCAGTGTGGCGGGATAGCGGTCCGATTCAATGATACCGTCCACCTGAGAAATGTGGATCAGGGTATCGCCAAAGGTGCGGGGGCCGTGAGAGGCCACCTCCACGATGATGCGCTTGGTGTAGGGGATGAGGTCCTGCTCCAGGATGGCGGAGCCGGTCATGGTGAACCAGCCGTGCTTATCCATGGGGGACACCGTCACCACCATCAGGTCGATCTCCGGGACGGCGCAGACCCAGTCCCGGGACATATTGCGCAGATGGTTGGGGATAAAGCTGCAGCAGTCCCGTCCGGCAGGACCCTGGAGGAAGCGGTTGTAAAAGGGCGCCTCCATGGTAAAGGTGCTGCCCGCGTTGGGGTCGGTGTAGACCGCCAGAGGCGCCAGGGGCAGATAGGTCATCAGGCGGATGTTCTCCCGGCGCCCCACCAGCTCAGTCAGGGCGTTGCCGAAATCCACCGGCGTGATGGCGCCGCCGGGCAGCATCACGGTATCGCCGGAGCGGACCGTCTCCGCCGCGTCGGCGGCGGACATGAGCTTGCGGCGGTATTCTTCAGTGATCATAGGAAACTCCTCCTATTGAGAAAGGCGGACGGCGAAATACCGTCCGCCTTTCGAAGTTCATTCGCAAGGACGCTGACTTACTTGGCGTACTTGGCAACGGCGGCAGCACCCTTGTCGGTGATGCGCAGCTTACGCTTGAACAGGCCACCCTCAATGATGTAGCCCTGACGGGTCAGGTGAGAGGAGATAGCAGCCATCTTCATGGAGGCGATCTCGTGCTTCTTCACGAACTCGGCCTGCTTCTCGGGGTTGTTCTTCACGATGGACAGCAGCTCCACATACAGGGGGCTCAGCTTATCCTTGGCCATCTCGGCCTCAGCGCCGGTGAGAGGAGCCAGAGCCTTCTCGCCCTTCTCGGTGATCTCATAGGTGTAGAACTTGGTACCGGTCATGCCGGCGCGGACGATCAGGCCGCCCTGGTCCAGCTTCTCAACGGAAGCGGAAGCCTTGGCGGAGTCAACGCCCATGTAGTCGGTGATGTCGGCCTGATAGCAGTGGCCCAGACGGATGAGGGACAGGACCTGCTTGTCAAAGTCGTCCAGAGTGACGTCGATACGGTTGGAGGCGGTGGGAACGCGCTCCCAGCCGGCCTTGCCGTAGTACTTGGGCTTGCCGAAGAAGCTGCCGATGACGGCGGCGACCAGGGTGACCAGGAAGCCGGCGGTGGCCATGTAGATCCACTTGTCAATGACAAAGACATGGAGCACATTGTTCAGCAGGGTGCACAGGCACATGAAGATCATGCCCACCAGAGCGCCCACGAAAGCACCGGCGTTGTTGAAGCGGGGCCAAATAGCGCCCAGCATCAGCAGGATGGCGGGAGGAACCAGCCAGCAGTTGGCGAAGGCGAACAGGTAGGTAGCGCCGCCGGGGAACTGGCACAGGATCCAGGTGACAACGCCCAGACCGATCATGATGAACTTGGACATACGCAGGGTCTGCTTGGGAGTGGCCTTGGGGTTGATCAGACGCTGATAGATATCGCGGCTGGCAACGGCGGAAGCGCCCAGAGCAGAGGTGGAAGCGGTGGAGATGGAGGCAGCGCAGGCGCCCACCACGAAGAAGGAGCCCAGCAGAGGCACGAAGGTGCTGGCCAGGAAGCCGTAAGCACCGGTAGCAGCCAGCTTGCCGCCGCCCTGAACGAAGACCTCGGGGTGGTTGGCGCCGGCATACACGCCGATGATGGCGAAGGGGACGGTGAAGATGATGGTCAGCAGGATGGCAGCCAGCACGAAGGACTTCTTGGCGACCTTCTCACTGCGGCAGGAGGCGATCTTCATCCAGTAGTAGTTGTTGCCCCAAACCAGAGCGGCGGCGAACAGGATGACGAAGTTCAGCCAGGAGGGATAGGTCAGAGCCAGCACGGGAGCGCCGCCGGCGCCGCTGATACCAAAGTTGAAGAAGTTGCCGTTGGCCCACTTGGCAGCCATCTCGCCCAGGCCGCCGTAACGGCTGGCCAGCAGGCTAAGCATCAGAGGAACAGCGATAACGCCCAGGCAGACCTGGAAGAAGTCGGTGATGGTGGCGGCCCACAGACCGGAGATGAAGGTAAAGGTGATGATGACCAGGAAGATGACCAGGGTCACCACGGTGGTGTTCCAGCCGGTGTAGCCCACGATGGTGGACACGCAGGAGACGATGTTGTTGGCCAGAATGCCGCACATACCGATGACGGAGGTCACGGCGATGACGGGACGGATCTTGGCGGAGTAACGCATCTCCAGATACTCAGGCAGGGTCTGAGCACCGTTCAGACGGACGAACTTGCCCCACAGCACGCCGTAGAGCAGCAGGCCCGCGATACCGTAGATGAGGCCCCAAGCCAGGGAGGTCTTCAGACCATACATGATGGAGAAGCCGGGGGCAAGGGCGACGGTGGTACCGGCAAAGCCGATGGCGATAACGCCCATCATGTTGATGGGAGTAGAAACGCCGCGTCCTGCCAGGACGAAGTCAGAGGCATCGGAGACCCAGCGCTTGGCATAGAAGCCGCAGCCCACCAGGATCCCGATAAACACGATAAACATTACAATAAATACTGTGTTGCTCATGGATACTCTCCTCTCTATTATTCAGGAGGCACGCGCCTCCGGGGGCACAAATCAGAGATTCGCCGTCAGGATTATTCGTCCAGAATGGCGATGACGCGGCACCAACCGGCGCTGCCGCCCTTCACGGGGATGGGCAGGGCGTAGACGGTGTAGCCGTCATTGGGAACGTTGTCCAGGTTGGCCAGCTTCTCGATGTGGCAGTAGGCCTTCTGACGACCCTCACGGTGGCCCTCCCAGATGATGGACGTATCCTTGGTCTTGGCGAACTCCTGGGCCTCGAAGGGCAGGGGCACATCCCAGCTCCAGCCGTCGGTACCGCAGACACGCACGCCCTGGTCGATCATCCAGTCGGTAGCCTCGGCGCTGACGCCGGCGCCGGCAACCAGATACTCCTTCTTGGCCCAGCGGTCATCGTGGATGCCGGGGGTGGTGCTGCCACGGGCTCCGGACTTCAGCAGAAGGATCTCGCCGGGCTGCAGCACATGGTTGATCTCAGCCAGCTTGTCGATGAAGTCCTGCTTGGTGATCTTGTAGCCATCGGGCTTATCGGAAA
>JAQXJQ010000049.1 GCA_029009035.1 Oscillospiraceae bacterium
TCAGCGCTCCGCCGTCAGGGTGTCCGGCAAGGCGGAATTTGAGGGTGCCAACCTGCTCTCCATGACCCGCAGTGAGCTGCGGACCTACCAGGGCGAGGAGCTGTCCATCATCTTCCAGGAGCCCATGACCTCCCTGAACCCTACCAGGCGGGTGGGTCAACAGGTGGAGGAGTCCCTGCGCATCCATACTAAGCTGTCCGCAAAGGAGCGCAAGGCCCGTGCGCTGGAGGCCATGGAGCTGGCGGAGCTGAGCGACCCGGAGCGCATCTATCACTGCTATCCCCACGAGCTGTCCGGCGGTATGCGCCAACGGGTGATGATCGCTTCCGCGCTGGTGCTGCGGCCTCAGCTGCTCATTGCCGATGAGCCGACCACCGCGCTGGATGTGACCATTCAGGCGGAAATTCTGAAGACCCTCAAGGAGATCAACCGGAAGGAGGGCACCTCCATTCTGTTCATCTCCCATGACCTTGGCGTGATCCGTGCCCTCTGCCAGCGGGTCATCGTGATGCAGAAGGGGCGCATTGTGGAGCAGGGGACCGTGGATGAGGTGTTTTACCACCCTAAGCAGGAGTACACCAAGCTGCTCATCTCCTCCCGCCCCACTCATAAAAAGCTGAAGGAGGACGGCAAGGATGGCTGAAGAGCTGGTTTTTGAGGTATCCTCCCTGAACAGCTGGTACGGCAAGGGAAACAAACGCAAACAGGTGCTGAAGGATGTCACCCTCTCCATGAAACAGGGAGAGATTCTGGGCATTGTGGGTGAGTCCGGATGCGGAAAGTCCACCTTTGCCAAGTGCGTTTTGGGGCTGGTGAAGGACATTGAGGGCAAGTGCAAGGTCTATGTCAAGCGGCCCCAGATGGTGTTTCAGGATCCCTACGGTTCCCTCAACCCCATGAAGACGGTGGGGTGGATCCTGGGGGAGCAGCTTCACGCCATGGGGGTCAGGGAAGCGCAGGAGCGAAAAGAGCGGGTCATGGATATGCTGCGGCAGGTGGGACTGGAGGAGGAACACTACCACCGAAGACCCGCCCAACTCTCCGGCGGTCAGCGCCAGCGGGTGGCCATTGCGGGGGCGCTCATTCAGGGCAGCAAGTTCATCGTGTTGGACGAGCCTGTCTCCGCGCTGGATGTGACACTGCAAGCGCAGATCCTGCGGCTTTTGACCGACCTGCAGAGGAAGTATGACCTGTCCTATCTCTTTATCTCCCACGATCTGGCCGTGGTCTATCAGTTCTGTGACCGGGTGGCGGTGCTCTATCAGGGCCGGCTGGTGGAGGAGGGGGATGTGGACACCGTCTACGACCACCCCAAAGATGATTACACCAAAAAGCTGTTGGCGGCCTCCATGGCATTGGATGAATAAAGAAAAATCCCTGCGGCATGGCCGCAGGGATTTTTTATGCTTGGGTCGTTTTTCGCACCAGAATTTCGTGGGAGACAGCCATGACCGCCAGCAGCGCCAGCAAAAACCAGGGGAAGAGGGCAATGGTGATGTGCTGTGCCATCAGGCCGAACAGGGGCGCCATGGTGAGGCTTCCGGTGTAGGCCGCCGCCATCTGGATGCCGATGATGGCCTGAGAGCGGTCCGCCCCGAAGTGGCCGGGGGTGAAGTGAATGATGCAGGGGTAAACGGGAGCGCAGCCCAGGCCGATGATCACCAGACCCACCAGAGAGGCGGCGTAGCTCAGAGGGAGCAGAAGGATCACCACACCTACGGCGATGATGCCCAGACCCATGCGGATGAGCTGCACATCGTTCAGCTTAAAGGTGAGGAAGCCGTTGGCCGCCCGGCCCAGGGTGAGGCCGATGAGGAACAGGCTGGCGAAGCCGGCTGCGGTCTCGGCGGAGAGCCCGCTGTGGACCAGATAGCTGCTGCCCCAGAGGATGGCGGTGTGTTCCAGCGCGCAGTAGCAGAAAAAGGCCAAAATCAGCGGTTTTGCGCCGGGGATGGACAGTACCTGCGGTATGGACAGGGAAACGGACCTGCCCTCCGGGTCGGCTTCTTTGCGGCCCTTCCAAAGAGGGAGAGAGAGCAGCAAAATCACGGTGAGGACGATCTGAATGACTGCCACATAGCGGTAGCCCATGCGCCAACCCCGCTGGGATGTGAGGGCGAAGCTCATGAGGTAGGGGCCTGCGGCGGCGCCGATGCCCCACATACAGTGCAGCCAGCTCATGTGGCGGCTGGCATAGTGGACGGCCACATAGTTGTTCAGTGCGGCGTCCACGCCGCCGGCGCCCAGCCCATAGGGGACAGCCAGAACCAGAAGCATCCGGAAGGACGGGGAGACGGAGAAGCCGAAGAGCGCCGCGGCGGTGAGGGCCACGCTGGCGGCGGTGACCTTGCCGGCTCCGAACCGGCGGGTGAGCCGGTCACTGAACAGGCTGGAGACAATGGTGCACACCGAGATGGTCATGGAGATCATGCCGGCGTAAGAGATGGGCACGCTGAACTGGGGGTACATGGTTGGCCAGGCGGAACCCAACAGGGAGTCGGGGAGACCCAGACTGATGAAAGATAAGTAGATGACGGCAAGGAGCAGATGGATCATGTGCAGTCTCCTTAATGGAAGGGATCGAGGTCGGTGTTTTCATCCACCAGCAGGAGGAATTCCGCCAGCAGCTCGATGCAGTGCTCCACATCGTCCAGATGGGCCACCTCGTTGGGGCAGTGCATATACCGCAGGGGCAGGGAGACCAGCGCCGTGGGTACGCCCTTGCCGGTGAAATGGATCTTGTCGATGTCGGTGCCCGTGCGGGCGACGGCGGCTTCGATCTGATAGGGGATGCCGGCCTTGTTCGCTGCCTCGATGAGCAGGGCATTCATCTTCTTGTTGATGATGGTGGAGTTGCAGATGACGGGGCCTTTGCCCAGACGGACGTCGCCGGTCTCCGCCTTGTCGGTGCCGGGATAGTCGGTGGCGTAGGTCACATCCACGGCGATGGCCATGGTGGGCTCCACCTGCTGGGCGGCGAAGTATGCGCCCCGCATGGAGGTCTCCTCGCCGGGCGTGGTGGCGGCGTAGACGCCCACGGTGCAGCCCCGTTCTTTGGCCCGGCGCAGGGCCTCGATGACGATGAAGGCGCCGCCTCTGTTGTCGATGGCCCGGGCGGAGATATGGCCGCCCAGCAGCTCGCGGTAGTCGGTGTCAAAGGTGACAGTGTCACCCAGCGCCACATGGCGCAGCGCTTCCTCTCCGGAGGAGGCGCCGATGTCGATGGAGAGCGACTCGGGGCCGAGATCCTTGTTGTTCAGCAGCTCGGAGGTACAGACCACGGCGCCGTACACGATGCCGTTTTGGGTGTGGACGCGCACCTTCTGGCCCAGATACTGACGCACGCGGATGCCGCCCACCTTGGCCACCTTGAGCATACCGCTCTGCTCCACATGGGTGACCATCAGGCCGATCTCGTCGATGTGTCCGGCAAGCAGGACCTTCTGCCTGGACTGGGGGTTGAGGATGCAGACCAGACCGCCGGTGGCGTTGGTCTCATAGGCGTCCACGGTGTCGGCCATGTAGTCGATGATTTTTTTCTGCAGCTTGATCTCGTTGCCGGACACCGAATCGGTGGACAGCATTTCATAGAAGAATTGGCGGTTCACAGGGAATTACCTCCGGTCAGATATATTGATAGAGCAGACCCTTTTCGGTGCTGTAGAAGTACAGCGTGCCATGTCTCCGGCGAGGGAGACGGACCTGCAGCTCCCACTCGGGGTAGCATTTGATGATCTGCAGGCTCTCTCCCGTGGCAAGGGCCAGGAAGGAGATATAGCACTGCTTGGTCATGGGGTGGTCGGTGGTGATAAACCATTCATCCTCCACCTGCTCCAGACGCAGCTTGTCTTCTTCACCGGCCTTTTGGGCCTTCTGCGCTTCCAAAGTCATGCCGCAGCAGGAGAGGGCCACCTGCCCGGTGGACGCGGTCACGCTGCCGCACACGGGGCACACATAAAAGTTGGTTTTTTTCATATTTCCCGCCACAGGACTGTTTTCGCCCAGATCGCCCTGAAGCAGAGCCTCCAGTCCCACGCCCAATGCGGCGCTCAGGTCGCTCAGCACCGACAGATCGGGGCATCCAAGCCCACGCTCCCATTTGGAGACCGTCTTGGGGCTGAGGCAGAGCTGCTCGGCCAGCGCCTGCTGGGTCATATGCTGTTCCAGGCGGAGGGTTCGAATGAGGATTCCGATTTTTTGACAGTCCATGGCTTTCACCTCCTGGGGAAAACATACCATATGGAGACGGGGAATACAATCTACGCTCCGTAGACATCTGCACTGTGGGAAATTGTACCACATTCATGGAATGATGTCTAATCAAAAATCGGACAAAAAGAAGCCGCCTGCCATGAACGACAGACGGCTTGCGCATTATTGGATGGCAGATACTTCGTAGCCCGCGTCCTTGATGGCGGCGCGGATGGCGTCGTCGGATACCTCGCCGGTGACGGTGGCGGTCTTGCTCTCCAGATCCACGGTGGCGGTGACGCCGGGGAGGTCATTGAGGGCCTTTTCGGCATGGGCGCGGCAATGCTGGCACATCATGCCTTCGATGATGACTTTCTTTTCCATAGGTCTTGTTTCTCCTTTCGTATTGAGGACGGCGCAGTTGTTTTCTTCCCGGGGGACGGGCCGGACAGAGGGCTTGAACATTCTCAGGCGCAGGGCGTTGGAGACCACGCACACCGAGCTGAGACTCATGGCGGCGGCGGCCAGCATGGGGGAGAGCTGGATGTGCAGCAGGGGGTAGAGGGCGCCTGCTGCCAGGGGGATGCAGATGACATTGTAGAAAAATGCCCAGAACAGGTTTTGCTTCACATTGCGGATGGTGGCCCGGGACAGCTCCACAGCGGTGACCGCGTCGGCCGGATCGCTCTTCATGAGTACGATGTCCGCCGACTCAATGGCGATGTCGGCGCCGGCGCCGATGGCAAGACCCACGTCGGCGCGGGCCAGGGCTGGGGCGTCGTTAATGCCGTCGCCCACCATGGCCACCACACGGCCTTCCTGCTGCAGCCGGGCAATTTCCCGCTCCTTGTCCCCGGGGAGCACCTCCGCGATCACCCGGGTAAGGCCCAGCTCTTTGCCGATGGCTTCGGCGGTGCGGCGGTTGTCTCCGGTGAGCATGACCACCTCAAGCCCCAGCTTTTGGAGGGACTCAATGGCGGTTTTGCTGGTGGGCTTCACCGTATCCGCCACGGAGATGATGCCGATGAGACTGCTGCCCACCCTGAAGAACAGGGGTGGTTTGCCCTGGGCGGCCAGGCGGTCTGCCAGCGCTCCGGCCTCACCGGGGTCGACGCCGTACTGCTCCAGCATGGCGCGGTTTCCGGCCAGATACTCAGCGTCTCCGATGCGGCCTTTGACGCCTTTACCGAAAACGGCTTCGAAATCAGACACGGGAGAGAGGGGGACGGAGCGCTTTTCCGCCTCGTCCACGATGGCGGAGCCCAGGGGATGCTCCGAGGGCTTTTCCAGGCTTGCGGCGATGGAGAGAAGCTCTGTTTCCGTTGTGCCGGAACTGGGGTAAAGGCCGGTTACTTGTGGCTTTCCCCGGGTGATGGTGCCGGTTTTGTCCAGGACCACGGTGGTGACGGAGCGCAGGCGCTCCAGCCCTTGGGCGGATTTGATGAGGATCCCGTGCTCCGCGCCCTTGCCGGTGCCCACCATGATGGCCACGGGGGTGGCCAGACCCAGCGCGCAGGGGCAGGAGATGACCAGCACGGCCACACCGGAGGTAAGGGCCTGTTCCGCGCCGTGGCCGGTGAGCAGCCAGAGAAGGGCAGTGAGCAGGGCAATGGCCATCACCGCGGGAACAAATACCCCGGCCACCCTGTCCGCCAGCTTGGCGATAGGGGCCTTGGAGGAGGCGGCCTCGTCCACCAGACGGATCATCTGGGCCAGGGTGGTGTCCTGACCCACCCGGGTGGCCTTGACGGTGAGCACACCGGAGCGGTTGATGGAGGCGGAGATCACGCTGTCGCCCACGGCCTTGTCCACGGGGACAGACTCACCGGTGAGGGCGGACTCATCCACGGAGGAGGCCCCGTCCACCACGACGCCGTCCACGGGGATGCTGCCGCCGGGACGGATGAGGATGAGCTCGCCCTGTGTGATTTGCTCCACCGGCACTTCCACCTCTTTCCCGTCACGCAGGAGGGTGGCTGTCTTGGGGGAGAGGTCCATGAGGCGGGCGATGGCCTGCCCGGTCTTGCCCTTGGAGCGAGTCTCCAGATACTTGCCCAGGGTGATGAGGGTGAGGATCATGCCGGCGGACTCGAAATACAAGTCCATGGAGTAGCGCTCCACCATGGCCATATCCCCATGCCCCAACCCCCAGCCGATGAAGTAGAGGGCGATGACGCCGTAGAGTGCGGCGGCGCCGGAACCCACGGCGATGAGGGAGTCCATGTTGGGGGAGCGGCGCCAAAGGGTCTTGAAGCCCACCCGGAAATACTTTCCGTTGACGACCATAATGGGCAGGGTGAGGAGGAACAGGGTGAGGGCATAGGTCATGGCATTTCCTGTTCCGTGGAAAAAGTGGGGAATGGGCCAGCCCATCATGTGGCCCATGGAGAGATAGAACAGGGGGATGAGAAAGACAAAGGAGGCGATGAGCCGCCGCTTCATCTGCGCCAGTTCCTCCTCCGCTTTGTCGGCGGCGGGTTTTGCCGGTGCGTCCTGCCGGGTGGGCAGAGATGCGCCGTAGCCCGCGTCCACCACGGCGGCAATGATCTCGTCGGCGGTGAGTTCGCCCTGCCAGTCCACGGTCATGCTCCCGCCCAGCAGGTTTACATTGACCTCGCTGACGCCGGGGAGCTTCCGCACCGCTTTGTCCACATGGGCGGAGCAGGCGGAGCAGGTCATGCCGGTCACGGTAAATTTTTCGCGCATAAGGTCACCTCTCAGATCAGTTTGCCCAGAGCGGCGACAAATTCGTCAATTTTTTCGGCGCGGGCGGCGTCGCCCTCCGCGTGCTCCACGCAGTGCTTCAGGTGGGCGGAGAGGATCTCCCGGTTCACCTTGCGAAGCATGGCGTCAACAGCCATGACCTGCTGGGAGATATCCATGCAGTAGCGGTCATCCTCCACCATTTTAATGATGCCGTCGATCTGTCCCCGGGCGGTCTTCAGCAGGGGGAGAACGGTCTTGGGATCGGCCATCATAGAAAACACATCCTTTCAAAACACCCCCCTGGGGGGGAGGGGTGTTTGCAGTATAACAGGGTTTGCTGAAATTGTCAAGGGGAGAAAACACAGAACCCGCCGGAAAAGGCTTTGCCTTTCCCGACGGGTTTGACGGTGGATTTTATTTGTTCAGCTTGGCCTGCACCTTGGCCAGGAATTTCTCCGGCTTGATGATGAAGCGCTCATGGGTACCGCGGCCGATCTCGCCCGCCTCGTCATAGGCGACCACCTCAAAGGTGAGCTTCTTGCCCTCCACGGCAACGAGGGTGGCCTCCGCCCAGACCTTCATGCCGATGGGGGTGGCGGCGGAGTGGGAGACATCCAGGTGGGTGCCCACGGTACCCTCATCCTCCGCGAGGAAGGGAAGCACGGTGTTGGCGGCGGCACCCTCCATCAGGGCGATCATATAGGGGGTGGCGAACACGGGCACCAGGCCGGAGCCCACGGCGGCAGCGGTGTTCTGCTGGGTGACGACGGTTTCCTCGCGGCCCTTCAGGCCGATTTCAATGGACATAGGGATCCCTCCGTAAACTGATTTGTGAGCTGATTGTACAATATTTGGATGAGCTTGGCAAGTGGAGGAAAAAATATGGACAACAATGGCCGCCTGCATTATACTGTGGGGGAGAAAAGGAGGGAGTGCTATGCAGAAGGTGATCTACACCAAACAGATTCAGGAGTACTCCGACTACATTGACCAGAGTGTCATTGACTATATTGCTTCCGGCCAGATCGAGACCTTTGAGAGCTTCCCGGATTATAATATCATTGCTTTCGACTGGTACGACCCGGAAAACGCCGATGCCGCGCCGGCCCAGCTGATGATCTACATTGACGCCGACGACCTCTTCTTTATCTGTGAGAATGATGACTCCTACCGCGTGGCTCATGGGCTGTTTGTGGAGGCGGAGAGCAACGAGCGGGCGCTTTATCTCTTCTTCTGCAGCCTGTTCAAGAGCGGCAGCATCCATCTGGAGCGGATGGAGGACCGGATCTCCCGGCTGGACGACGCTGTCATCGAAGAGCGGAAAGGAGACCTCCGGGCGGAGATCGTGGAGCTGCGCTATGAGGTGATGCGGCTGCGGAAGTATTATGAGCAGATGGACCTGCTCTTTGATGAGCTGTGCGAAAATGAGAACGAGCTGTTCAGCAAGGAGTACCTGAAGTATTTTGCTATCCTCCACAGCCGTGTGCTGCGCCTGATCTCCATGGTGCAGAGCCTGCGGGACTACATCACCCAGGTGCGCGAGTCCTACCAGGCGCAGATCGGCATCAAGCAGAACAATCTGATGAAGGTGTTTACTCTGGTGACCTCCATCTTCCTGCCCCTCACCCTGATCGTGGGCTGGTATGGGATGAATTTCGATATGCCGGAGTTCCGGATGCGGTACGGGTACCCAATGGTCATCGGGCTGTGCGCCGTCGTTTGCATTGTGTGGTATATCGCATTTAAACGGAAGAACTGGTTTAAGTAAGCAAAAAAGAGGAATTGCCGTTCGGCAATTCCTCTTTTTGCTTGCTTGGTCAGATACCCAGCTGAGTCCACAGATCGTTGTAGAGGGTCAGGGTCGCGGGATCCAGGTTCACATACAGCTCGCAGCGGTCCAGAA
>JAQXJQ010000050.1 GCA_029009035.1 Oscillospiraceae bacterium
AACTCCCGATAGGTGCCCACCTTGCCCTCCTCCTGGGCCATGCCCACATGGGCCTCGTAGATATAGAGCTCCTCAGCGCCCTTGAAGTCTCCGTCCGTCCAGCCGAAGGTCTTGCGGTCATCGGTGACCTCCGCGCACCAGGTGATGGTATTGGGGTCCTGCACCACCCGGCGGGCATAGAGAGGGATGTGCTCGGTGCGCTGCATGTTGGCGTCCACCACAGTCTTGACCTTGCAGCCCTCCCACAAAGCGTCGTCACCCGCTAAGTACAGCTCCCAATTTCCGTTGCCTACCTTCTTCAGCGGGTGGGAGGTCTTGTTCCAACCGTTGAAGTCGCCGGTAAGGTAGAGCTGGTAGGCGGAAGGCGCCCACTCACGGTAGTACCAGCCGCCCTCCACATGGTGAAACCCGAAATAGTCGTGGGCATTGGCAAACTCGTTGAGCGTCGTGCCGGGATGCAGCAATCTCTCCTTGGCGCTGCGATAACGCTCCATGCGATAGTCAATGTCCCCTGCGTAGGGCTGCAGCTGGGGGTTCAATTCCAAGATCCGGTACATAGATATCCCCTTTCGTTAACACGATCCGGCGTCATGCCGCATCCTTTTTCCTTTGTGTATCAACCACAGAGGGTCGCCCCCCTGCAAGTTTCAAGTCCTTTCCGCGGTCCTTGTTCAAAGCTGCTGGTAGGCGGCCATCAGGGTGGGGACCACCTGCTTCTTGCGGCTGATGACTCCGGGCAGCAGGGTGACCCCCTTCTCCCCTTCGGTGTGCTCAAAATTGTCCAGCAGCAGGCTCTTGGCGTTGTCACCGCAATAGAGGGCATAGCTGAGCTGGCCCTTGATGTCGGTGAGCAGCACATAGAAGTCGTCCAGCTCCTGCTTCCTGCGAAACGCCTCCATGGCGGGCTTCACCAGCTCGCAGGCGGCCTTCAGGTTCTCCTCGGTGAGGTAGCTGTTCTGGGCAATGCCGAAGCGGATCTCGCCGCAGAGGAAGGTCTTATAGTCCTGGGTCATGACCTGCTCCGCGCTTCTGTCATTGAGCCGCTCGCCCGCGTCAAACATCTCGGCAGCAAATTCCTCAATGTCCACACCGGCGATGACGGCCAGCTCCCTGGCCGTGCGCTCGTCCACCGGGGTGCAGGTGGGGCTGCGGAACACCAGCGTATCGGACAGGATGGCCGCCAGCAGCAGCCCGGCAATGCGGGGCGGGATCTCCTCCCCCGCCTCACGGTACATCTGGGTGACGATGGTGGCGGTACATCCCACCGGCTGATTGCGGAAGTAGACCGGTCCGGCCGTCTCCAGATTGCCGATGCGGTGGTGGTCGATGATCTCCAGGATCTCCGCTTTGTCATAGCCCTCCACGGCCTGAGTGCGCTCATTGTGGTCCACCAGGATCATCTGACGCTTCTTCATGCCGATGACATTCCGGCGGCTGACCATGCCGCAGTACTTCCCGTTCTCATCCACAATGGGGAAATAGCGGTGGCGCACCTTTCCCATGACCTTGAGCACATCGTCCACAGTCGTGTACAGGCTGAACTTCAGCAGCTTCTCGGTGGTCATGATATAGGAGATGGGCGCGCACTGGCTGATGAGCTTGGCGGTGGCGTAGGTGTCATAGGGCACGCAGATGATGGCCACATGCTTCTCGGCGGCACGGCGTTGGATGGTCTTGGGCACGGTGGTGCCGTTGCACACGATGAGCAGGCTGGACTCCATCTCGATGGCGCACATCTGGCTCTCATAGCGGTTGGAGAGAATGACGATGTCGCCGGGGGACAGGGTCTCCTCCAGCACCTCCGGGCTGGCTGCGCCGATGAACACCTGCCCCCGCTCCACATAGCCGTCGGGATCGCCCACGCACATGGTGCCCTTCAGGGTCTCCAGAATGTTGCGGTAGCTGGTGCGACTCTTGGCCAGCAGCTTGGTATCGAACACATCCATGTTGTCATTGGCAATATCCTTCACGGAGATGAGTCCCAGCAGATTGTTCTCCTCATCCACCACGGGCAGGGTGTCGATCTCCTGATCACGCATCATGAGCCACGCCCGGCGCATACTGGTGTCGCCGGGGATGCCGTCGATCTCACGGTAATCCACATCACGCACCTTCGGGTTGACATCAAGGCACAGGCGGGGAGCCTCCACACCGAAGCGGTGGAGCACATAGGCGGTCTCCTGGCTCAGCTCCCCGGCACGGCGGGCCTCACACACCAGATCGCTGGTCCTGTTCTTCAGTTCGGCATAGGCAATGGCGGAACAAATGGAGTCGGTATCCGGGGTTTTATGCCCGATGACAACCACTTTATGCGCACTTTTTGTCATACGATGATCCCTCTCATCTCTCATATTGCTTTGTCCTGCGGCAATAAAGCGCCACATTATATTATGTAACCAGTATAGAACTTTCCGGGGGATATATCAAGCCGTTTTTGTAAAAGGGCGCCCCCTTGTCAGAAAAAACCTACCATGCTATACTTTGGGCAGGAAAAACCAGTTTTTTTCGATCAGTTTCGACTTTGATCCGATGACTTCCGCCCATACGCGGAGGATGGATCTCACCTATCAAAAACTGCTGACTCACGATGGGGAATGCGAAAGGCACGATTGACTTTCCCCGGTCAAAAAGCTACAATTTTACTGATATTTCAAATGCAGCCGAAATGGAGTGGTCACAATGTTGGAAGAATTGAAAAAGCAGGTCTGTGAGGCAAATCTGCTCCTGCCCAAATACGGCATGGTCACCTTCACCTGGGGCAATGTCTCGGGCATCGACCGGGAAACGGGGCTTATGGTCATCAAGCCCTCCGGCGTGGAGTACGAGACCATGAAACCGG
>JAQXJQ010000051.1 GCA_029009035.1 Oscillospiraceae bacterium
GCTCCACATCCAAAGGCTGCGCGGTGCTGTATGTATCGCACAGCAGCGGAACCTGCCGCTTTGACCACAGGATCGCCTGTATCAGCGCCTCCAGGGATACATCCAGTTCCCCGTCACGAAGCTGAATATCTACACCCTTCATTGCCAAAGCGGACTCCGGCTCGCTGTCCTCGGCGTTGGCGTCAATGTCCAGCGCCTGAGAGAAGGGCAGCTCAAACTCGCTGTTCAGCACCTCATTCCCACTGCGGTAGAGGACCCGCAGGGTCATCTCCCCCTTACAGATCAGTTTTTTCCCGATGCATTTGGCGTCCATGCTCTCCTGCTCCACGCGATAGGACAACAGTTCCTCCACAGGCGGGCGTGAGGCGGATGGCCGCAGGGTGTCCGACAGCATAAACGGCTTCTCCGTCACGGCGGCGATGGTGCATTCGGTGTATTCCCCTGCCCTTTTTTGGATCGTCCCGTTTTCTCCGCCGGTCAGATCGACGGTCACCTCGCTTCGCTCATGCCCGTAAGCCGTGACCCGGAGTTTCACCTCTGCCTTCAGAAGCAGCTTTCTGGGGTTGAGCATTCTGGCGTCGGCATCGGCATACAGCACCGCACACTGGCATTGGGTATCTGCGCTGATCTGCGGCCAATCCCCGGAGCACTGATAGGGAAGGCTCAGAAGGATGGATTTCGGTGCGCTCTCCCCTTCCGGAACATACAGCACGCCGGCGCTGATGGTACCTGATACACGGATGCTGCCGTCAACCACCTGCTTCGCGCTGATAAAGGCGCAGGACTCTACGCTGACAATGCGGGAGACATCGGGATAGGCGTCGGGGACGATGCTCTCCATCGTCTCCTCCTGGGACAAGATACTGTCGAGAAGCGGGCGATAACCCTCCAGGGTCGTGTGCTGCAAATCAAACTCCATGTCTTCCACTCCTTAAGTTGGTGTATTCTTTCTTATGTGAGGAGCGGACAGGATATGCCGGATTTACGAGATGTGGAAGATCCTTCTGGCAAGTCCCCGTAAGAATTTTGGAAGACTGACGATCACGATCTGCATAAAAGCACCCCCTTCCCATAGCGGAACCTGCTCCAGTCTATGAGAAAAGGGGGTGCTGCGTTCAAGTGCGTTTATTCTGTTCCCATGGGTCGATCTCGCTGACCTGATCATACAGGCGGAGGTAGCTGTCATATCGGCTTTGGGCGATCTTGCCTGCCTGTACTGCCTCTTTCACCGCGCAGCCCTTCTCCTTCCGATGGGCGCAGCCGATAAAGCGGCAGGCGTCCCGATATGGGGCAAACTCCCGAAAGGCGGTATCCAGCTCATCCTTGGAGATAAACTCCATCTGCTCTACATCAAAGGAGGAAAAACCGGGGGTGTCTGCAACCAGTCCCCCTTTGAGGGGTAAAAGCTCCACATACCGGGTTGTGTGGCGTCCGCGGCCCAGCTTTTCGCTGACTTCACCGACCTGGAGGGAAAATCCCGGCTCCAGCGCATTGAGGATGCTGGACTTTCCCACGCCGGAATTTCCTGTAAAGGCAGAAACCTTTCCAGATAGCATGGAGCCAAGTGTTTCAATGCCTTCGCCCGTTTCGGCACTGACCTGAAGCGCGTCAAACCCGGCGTCCAGGTAAGTCTGTACCAGCTCATCCGTCCGCACCAGATCACACTTGTTAAAGCAGATGATGGGTCGGCAGGTTTTGGTCTCACAAATGGTGATCATCCGGTCGATGAGGAAAGGATCGGTAATGGGAATGGCTCCGGAAGCGATAATGACCAGCTGATCGATGTTCGCCACCATGGGGCGGGAGAATTGGTTTTTACGGGGCAGGATCTCATCCACCATGCCGGTCCCGTCCGGGGCAACGGTGATCTCAACCCTGTCTCCGACCAGCGGGGTCAGCTTTTGATGGCGGATCTTTCCCCTGCCCCGGCAGGTAACGGGCTGATCTTTTCCAATGTCCACATAGTAAAAACCGCTGAGGGCTTTTTGAATGATTCCTTCCATAGGCTGTCAGAACTGCAGGACATAGCTGTCGGTCAGCACATCATTGATATAGACCGTGATGCGCTGGGTCCCGGTACCGGTGATGTCATAGGTAAACACATGATTCATGGCGCCGTCCACAGTTTCATTGCAGAGCACGGTGTCTCCGGACATAATGCGGATGTTGATATCGTTCTCATAGGGGCTGAGATCCACCTGAATGGTTTTCGTGGTGGCAACCGCGTCTCCCGGCTGGCTGGGTTCCGCGGTGGAGGAGGGATCTTCCGGATCACCGCCCGGAACGGTGGGATCGCCGGAGGGGTCAGGGTCAGGCTTCGGCTCGGGACCTTTGCTCACCTGGAAGTTGATCACTGTACCGGGATCCACCTCGGTCTCGGGATTGATGCTCTGCCAGATCACACGGCCCGCCTCATACTCATCACTGTAAAACTCATCCACTTTACCCATCGTGAGCCCCAGGCTTTCCACCTGGCTCCTCACCTGTTCGATATTGACATCAATGAAGGAGAAGACATTGACCGGAGTTTCCGCAGGACCCTTGCTGATCACGATGGATACCCGGTCGCCCTTCTTCAGCAAAGTGCCCTCCAGCGGAGAGTAGGAGATCACATACCCCTTGGGGACGGTGTCGCTGTACTCTCGTTCTTCCTGCGACACATAAAGACCCATCTCATTTTGCAGCTTGTTGAGGGCTTTACGGCCTTCCCAGCCGCCCACATCGGGCATATACATGGAGTCCTCACCGGCGCTGATGGTAACGGAAATGGTTGCCTTGGGGTCTCTGATAATACTGTTGGCCACAGGACTCTGCTTGCAGATCTGGCCTTCGTCGAAGTTGCTGTCGGAGATGGTGCCGACCACATTCCAGGAGAAGTCACCCAGAATGGCGGGATCGTTGGTCAATTCCTCCACGGTATAGCCCCTCAGGTCTGGTACGGTGTACTCCTTGACCGGAGAGAGCAGATCCTTGATCAAAGTGTTGTAGATAAAGACTGCGGCAAGGCCCACCACAACCAGAACAGCCAGAATGGAATACAGAACGGGAGGAACTCCGAAGCGCTTGCGGCGGGGCGCTTTTTCCTCGCTGCCGCGGTTGATTCTCTCCCCGTTTCTGCGGGAAGCGCCGTGGGCGGCGGCCTGACGGATCTCGCCGCTGGGCACCTTCATGGTGGGCTGCTCTGCAGCGTCGTGTTCCAGAGCGGCGTGCACTTCTCCGGCAGAAATGACCACAGTGGGCTCTTCCACATGGTCCGGATCGCCGGCGGCAGGCTTCTGGATTACCACGCCGGGATTTTTCCGGAATTCTCTCAGATCCTCCAGCATGGCTTCCGCAGAGGGATAGCGCTGATCCGGATTGGGAGCCATTGCCTTCATGGTGATAGCCTCCAGCGCCTCGGGAATGGAGGGGTTCAGCTCTCTGGGGGCGAGGGGAATGGAATTGATGTGCTGGATGGCCACAAACACAGGGGTCTCCCCCTCAAAGGGGAGCCGGCCCGTGAGCATCTCATAGAGCATGACGCCGGCAGAGTAAAGGTCAGAGCGGCCGTCAATGTGGCTGCCCTTGGCCTGTTCGGGGGAAATATAGTGCACCGAGCCCAGCGCCTCCTGGGTCAGGGTGGACTGGACTGCGCTGGTAAGGCGGGCGATGCCGAAATCGGCCACCTTCACGCTGCCGTCCCGCAGCACCATGATGTTGTGGGGCGTGATATCCCGATGGATGATCCCGCGGCTGTGGGCGTGACCCAGAGCGGCCACCACCTGAGTGATGAAATGGAGGGCTTCTCTCCAGTTCAGGGGGGTCCCGCGGCGCTGCATATACTGCTTGAGCGTCATACCGTCGATGAGTTCCATGACGATGTAGTCAAGCCCGTCAGAATGGCAGACGTCAAAAATCGAAACGATATTGACATGGGAAAGCATGGCAACAGCCTGGGACTCCGCGTGAAAACGGCGCAGGAATTCCTCGTCGGTGGCCAGTTCCGGCTTCAGGATCTTGATGGCGACCAGGCGGTTGAGCCGGTGGCAGCGCGCCTTATATACCACGGCCATGCCGCCGGTGCCGATATGTTCCAGGATCTCATATCGATTATCAAGCATTTTACCTATGTATTGATCCATGGTAAACAGTTCCTCCTCATTCACAGCTGTGCGACAACAACGGTCACATTGTCGGGGGCGCCCTGCTCTATTGCCAGGGTGAGCAGAGCGCGCGCCGTATCCTCCGGGGCGATGTTCAATGCCAGCTCACGGGATACCACATCGTCCGTGACCACATTGGTCAGGCCGTCGCTGCACAGCAGCAGCTTGTCGCCTGCCCGGTAATCGATTCGAAACACATCGATCTGAGTGCCGATGGCGGTACCCAGCGCTCGGGTGATCAGATTTTTTCTGGGGTGGGTGCGGGCCTGTTCAGGGGTGATCTCTCCCCGTTCCACCAGCGCCTGAACCACAGAATGATCCTGAGATATCTGGTGCAGCATCCCTTCGGACCAGTGGTAACAGCGGCTGTCACCCACATTGGCAATATATGCTTCATTGGAGAGGATCAGCGCCGCCACCAGCGTCGTGCCCATACCGAAATATTCGGGGTTTTCCTCAGCCAGCTCATAGATCTGCCCGTTGGCGGTGCGCACAGCGCTTTTCAAAAGCTCCTGCTTGCGTTCGGGATCGGGGGGAAGCCCCTGCCGGCAGGACTCTTCAAGGGCGGAGGAAAAGGCCTCCACCCCCACTGCGCTGGCCACATTTCCCGCTCTTGCGCCGCCCATACCGTCGCAGACAACGACAATGCCGAGGCTCTCGTCCGGCTGGCGGATCGCATAGCTGTCCTGATTGTTCTGGCGAACCAGGCCGGTGTCAGTCAGGCCAAATAATTTCATAGGGAGGTCCCCTTTCTGCCGCAGGGCTCAGATCCCTGCATCTGTTTCTTGCGGAGCTGACCGCAGGAAGCGTCGATGTCCCCACCCAGCTTTCTGCGCACGGTGGCGGTCACGCCGTGGGATTCCAACCGCTGCTGGAACTGGCGCACACGGCGGCTGGGCTTCAGCGGCGATTCCTCAATGTTATTCAGGGGGATCAGGTTGACATGACCGGGCTGGCCCTTCAGCAGGGACGCCAGAAGATCCGCCTGTGCATCACTGTCATTGACTCCGTCGATCATGGCGTACTCATAGGAAATGCGCCGGCCTGTAGTCTCAAAATAGCGGCGGCAGGTATCCATCAGCTTCTCTACGCCCACCGCCCTGTTCACCGGCATCAAACGGGAACGGGTCTCGTCATCAGGGGCATGGAGCGACACGCTGAGGGTGAGCTGAAGGCCCATCTCAGCCAACCGGTCGATCCGCTGAACAAGACCGCAGGTGGACACGGAGATGTGCCGCATACCGATATTCAGGCCGTCCGGATGGTTGACCAGCTCCAGAAAACGCAGTACACGGTCAAAGTTGTCCATGGGTTCTCCTATGCCCATCATGACGATGTTGGAGATCTCCTCCCCGCTGTCCTTTTGGGTGAAGATCACCTGGTCCAGAATTTCGGAGGCCGCCAGGTCCCGAACCTTTCCTCCCAGTGTGGAGGCGCAAAACACACAGCCCATGTTACAGCCGACCTGGCAGGATACGCAGACAGTATTTCCATGTTTATAGCGCATCAAAACCGTTTCGATGCAGTTGCCGTCCCGCATGCGCCACAGGTATTTGATGGTCCCGTCCAATTTGGACACCTGTTTGCGCTCCACAGTAGGAACGGTGATATAGGCCTGCTCCGACAGCATCTGGCGGAGGGATTTGGGCAGATTGCTCATCTCCTCAAAAGAGGTGACGCCCCGGTGCAGCCACTGAAAGACCTGTTTTGCCCGGAAAGAGGGCTGCCCATTCTCCTGAAAGTAGGCAGACATCTCCTCTTGTGTCATGGATTTGATATCGATCAAAAAGGTTCCCCCTTTTTGCGCATTTTTGCCACAAAAAATCCATCGGTGCCGTGAATATGCGGCCAGAAAGTGAGCATACTCTGCTCTCCGCCGACGACCGGAAGATCCAGCGGCTCGGCGGAAAACTCCCCATGCCCGGACAGGAACGAGCGCACAACGGCTTCGTTTTCCCGTTCCAGAAGCGTACAGGTAGCGTAGATCAGCACGCCTCCCGCCTTGACATATCGGCTGCAGTTCTCCAGGATGGAACGCTGGATCGCCGGAAGGTCCTTCAGCGGCGCGGGATCCTTGTATCGGATATCCGGCTTTTTCCGGATGATGCCAAGTCCGGAACAGGGCACATCGGTGATGACCGCATCAAAACCGCCGATCCAATCCCGGTTGGGCTGCGCGGCATTCTGCAGTTGAGGCCGGATACAGCTCAGTCCAAGGCGGTCCCTTCCTGCCTCAAGCAGCTTGATCTTGTGGGGGTGAATGTCGCAGGAGATGACTTCTCCCCTGTTTTTCATGTCGATGGCCGAGGCGAAGGACTTGCCGCCGGGCGCGGCGCAGCAATCCAGGACCCGCCAGCCCTGCTCCAATCCCGCAGCGGTGACCGCCAGCCGGGCGGCACAGTCCTGAACATAGAACAGGCCGTCACGGAACGCGGGAGAGCGCTCCAGATTTCCGGTGTCGGCCAGAATAAGGCAGTCTTTCAGCCAGGGATGGGGCTTGGCGTCAATGCCCTCTTCCGCGAGTCTGGACATGACCTCGTCCGCAGACCCCTTTACCGTGTTGACCTGGGCGGTGATGGGGGGCTGTGCATTGTCGGCAGCCAAAAGCGCCTCCGCTCCCTCAAAACCCAGTGCGGAGACAAACTTCTCCGTCAGCCAGCGGGGATGGCTGTATT
>JAQXJQ010000052.1 GCA_029009035.1 Oscillospiraceae bacterium
ACAGCCAGCTTGGTGGAAGTGGAACCGGGGTTCAAAATCAGCAGTCTCTCCATTGTTCTCTCTCCTTACTTCTGAGCGGCAACAGCGCTGATCACGATGGACAGGTACTTCTCCTCAGGGGAGGAGCCGCGGCTGGTCATGACGATGGGGCACTTGGCACCCACAATGAAGCCGGCCATCTTGGCACCGCAGGTCACAGCCAGCATCTTGCCCATGATGTTGCCGGCGTGAATGTTGGGAGCCACCAGCACATCACAGTCGCCGGCACAGGGGCTCACGAAGCCCTTAAACTCAGCGATCTCCTTGGACACAGCGCAGTCATAGGAAATGGGGCCTTCCACCACACAGCCGGTGATCTCGCCGTTCAGGTTCATCTGCTTCAGCGCGTCGGCCTCAACGGTCTCGGGCATCTTAGGATTCAGCTTCTCCACACAGGCCAGCACACCCACCTTGGGCTGATCGTAGCCCATGGCGCGGAGGGTATCCACCGTGTTGCAGATGATATCCTTCTTCTGCTCCAGGGTGGGATAGGTCACCATGCCGCCGTCCACGGGCACCATCAGCTTATGATAGCCGGGGACCTGGAACATGGTGAAGTGGCTCATGGTGCGGCCCTGGCCCAGGCCGCACTCCTTGTTGACCACGGCCTTGAGCAGCACGGAGGTGTCCAGCTTGCCCTTCATGAGGAAGTCGGCCTTGCCCTCCACCACCAGAGAGACTGCCTTGCGGGCGGACTCAGCCAGATCGGGCACGTCGTAGATGTCCTCCTCGGGGACGGTGGCGCCGAACTGCTTCAGCGCCTCGTCAATGATGGCCTTGTCACCCACCAGCACGGGGATGGCAATGCCCTCCTCCCGGGCTTTCAGAACGGCTTCAATGGTGTGGGGGTCGCCGGCGGCGGCCACCGCCATGCGGGCGGTGGAGGGCTTGCTCTTGGCGGCGGCGATCAGTTCGTCAAACGTTTTGTAAACCATGGTAGTTCTCCTCTCTGATATCAGAAATCATATATCTTGCAAGAATTCTGATTTAAGAATACCAACCCGGCGGAAAATTGTCAAGCCCTTTGCGCCCATCCCCTTGAAAAACTCTCCCCATCGTGATAAGATGCAGGGCAAACATGAAATTTTTCCCGTCAAAGGGACACAGGAGGCACAGTTCATGCTGAAACCGAAGCGTTTGCGGCCCGGCGACAAGGTCGCCATCGTCAGCCTCTCCCGGGGTATGCTGGGGGAGGATATGTTCATTCACAAGTACCACATCGCCAAGCAGCGCCTGGAGCGTGACTTCGGCCTGCAGGTCGTGTGCATGGAGAACACCCTCAAGGGCATCGACTACCTCTATGCCCACCCCGAGGCCAGGGCGGCGGATCTCATGGCCGCCTTCCGCGACCCGGAGATCAAGGCGGTGTTCAATTCCATCGGCGGGGACGACACCATCCGTCTGCTTCCCTACATCGACTTCGATGTGCTGCGCGATCATCCCAAGATCTTCACCGGCTTTTCCGATACCACCACCAACCACTTCATGATGTTCAAGGCGGGGTTGGTGTCCTACTACGGCGTGTCGGTGATGTGCAATCTGGCAGAGTACGGCGGCATCAACGAGTACACCCGCAATATGATCGTGAACACCCTCTTTGAGCCAAAGCAGACCCTGGACATCCCCAGTGCCCCCTACTGGCACGATGACGAGGACCCCCGGGTGATGTGGTGTCCGGAAAACCAGAACACCCCGAAGCCCTACCATCCCGAGGAAATCGGCTACGAGGTGCTCCAGGGCAGCGGCGTGGCGGAGGGCGAGCTGCTGGGCGGCTGTCTGGATGTGTTTGTGGAGCTGCTGGGCACCTCCCTCTGGCCCCCTCCCGACCGGTGGAAGGGCAAAATTCTCTTTGTGGAGACCAGCGAGGAGGATATGTCCTGCGATGCCCTCACCTGGATCCTCCGCAATCTGCAGGCCCAGGGCATCTTTGATGCGATCCATGGCATCATCGTGGGCAAGCCGGCCAGACGGAGCAAATACGAACCTTATAAAGAGGTCTACCGCAAGGTGGTGGGCTTTGAAGCCGGGCATCCCGAGCTGCCCATCCTCTACAATGTGAACTTCGGCCACGCGGAGCCCATCGGCGTGCTTCCCCTCGGGGTGAGATGCCGGCTGGACGCGGACCGAAAGGCCCTCACACTGCTGGAGCCCGCCACCGAATAAACGCCGCATTTTGTCGAAAAATGTATGATTTCCCCATCATTTTCGCAATAACCGGCCAAATATGACATGTTTACATATTGTTTACTATTTTTTTACACAGGGGCATTGACAAAGAAAATAAAATGTTATACTCTGCTAATCGACAAGATTTTCAAGGAGGTCTGTACATATGAAATCAACCGGTATCGTGCGCAAGGTAGACGAATTGGGCCGTGTCGTTCTGCCGGTAGAGCTGCGCCGTACATTAGATATTGCAGAACGGGACGCGCTGGAGATTTATGTTGACGGCACCTCCATCGTTCTGAAAAAGCATGAGCTGTCCTGCGTATTCTGCGGCAGCTCCAAAGGGGTCTCCCCCTTCAAAGGAAAGCACATCTGTGCCGCCTGTCTGGCCGAGCTTCACGGTAAATAACAAAACGGGGCTGCTGCAGAATATTCCTTCTGCAGCAGCCCTTTCTGTTTGTCTCCGACGGGTGGCTTTTTGCACGAGCAAAAAGAAACTCGCCCGCAGGCGAAACAATCCCCTCGCCACGGCTTACAGCTTTCCCTTTTTCGGGAGAGACTTTTTTGGCGCGCCGAGTCGTCGCGCCCCACGAAAAAACAAGCCCACAGCAGATTTTCTGCTGCGGGCCGTTTTCGTCGTCAGGGTTCTTTCCCCAGCGCCATGTCATAGAGGCGGCGCTTTTTCATGCCGAACTCGGCGGCAGCCTGGGCGGCGGCGTCCTTCAGGGACATTCCGCCCTCCCGCAGGGCAAGCACCCGGCGCAGCGCCTCATCGGGGTCGGCCTCCTCCGCCGCCTCGGGGGCGCCCTCCACCACCAGAACATACTCCCCTCTTGGCTCCTGGCCGGCATAGTGGGCCACGGCGCCCTCCAGCGTGGTGCGCAGCACCTCCTCGTGGAGCTTGGTCAGCTCCCGGCACAGGGAGATACGCCGCTCCCCGCCGAAGACCGCCAGCAGGTCGTCCAGCGTGTCGGTGAGCTTGTGGGGGGCCTCATAAAAGATCATGGTGCGCTGTTCCTGCCGCAGGGAGTCCAGATGGGCCCTGCGGTTTTTCTTGTTCATGGGCAAAAAGCCCTCAAAGGTGAACCGGGCGGTGGGCAGTCCGGACACCGACAGCGCCGTAATGAGGGCACAGGGGCCGGGAACGGCCACCACCGGCACGCCGGCTGCGGCGCACAGGGCCACCAGGTCCTCGCCGGGGTCGGAGATGGCGGGCGTGCCCGCGTCGGTGACCAGGGCGCAGCTCTCCCCCGCCTGTAGGCGGCTGAGAATGGCCGCCCCCGCCTGCTCGCAGTTGTGGCGGTGGTAGGTCACCATGGGCTTTTTGATGTCCAGATGGTTGAGCAGCTTCACCGTCACCCGGGTATCCTCCGCGGCGATGAAGTCCGCCTGCTCCATCATCTCCGCCATGCGGCGGGAGATATCCCCCAGATTTCCGATGGGGGTGGGGACTAAATATAAGGTTCCGGCCATGACCTCTCCTCCTGTTTACAGCTTGTCCTTCCGCATGGTGAGGGAGATGCGCTTTTTCTTCTCGTCCACATCCTTCACCCACACGGTGACCACATCGCCCACGCTGAGCACCTCGGAGGGGTGCTTGATGAAGCGGTCGGTGATCTGGCTGATGTGGACCAGTCCGTCCTGGTGGACGCCGATGTCCACAAAGGCGCCGAAGTCGATGACATTGCGCACGGTGCCCTTCAGTTCCATGCCTGGCTTCAGATCCTTGATCTCCATCACATCGGTGCGCAGCAGAGGTGCCGGCAACTCGTCACGGGGGTCTCTGCCGGGTTTGAGCAGCTCTGCCACAATGTCGCTGAGAGTGGGTACACCCACGCCACATTCGCCGGCAGCTTTGTCC
>JAQXJQ010000053.1 GCA_029009035.1 Oscillospiraceae bacterium
AGTCCTTCCGCTTGCTGTTCACATAGACGCGGGAGGCGGGATCCTCCCCCACGATGATCACCGCAAGACCGGGTCTGCGGGGCAGAGACGCCGCCTCACGGGCAGCCTGCTGCTTGAGCTTTACGGCAAGTGCCTTTCCGTCAATCCTGATCGCCGCCATCTTCCTTCTCCTCTTTCGTCAAGTCAGTTTCCTTTACAAACGGCCCGGATGCAGGGCCGGCGGTCTTGAGCCGGATCACATAGACCACCAATGCCGCCACGGCGGACAGAACGGCCACCATTTGAGAGGTGCGGATGCCGGTGCCGAAGAAGTACAGGCTGTCGGTGCGCAATCCCTCGATGATTGTGCGGCCCAGGCCGTACCAGATCACATAGCTGAGGAAGAACTGGCCGTTGAACTTCCGTCCCTTTCTGGCGATGAGCACCAGCAGCACAAAGCCCAGCAAATTCCACAGGGACTCATAGAAGAAGGTGGGGTGAACGCCCAGCGTCCCGTTCAGGATCTCCTCGTAGGCCTCCTGCCCGATCTGCCCGGCATAGAGCAGCTCATTGGCAATGGAGGGAGAGCACATTCTCCAGGGCAGCGCGGTCACGCCGCCATAGGCCTCCACATTCATAAAGTTGCCCCAACGGCCGATGCACTGCCCGATGAGAAATCCGAAGGCTCCGCAGTCCGCATAGCTCCAGAACGGCTGCTTACGGACGGCGCAGTAGATCGCGCCGGTGGAAAAGGCGGCAATGACCCCGCCGTAGATGGCAAGGCCGCCGTCCCAGACAGCAACCGCCGCCCCCCAGTCAAATTTCCCCGCGGCATCGTGATACAGCTCGGGATAGAAGATCACATAGTAGGCCCGGGCGCCGATGATGGCCATGGGCACCGCCAAAAACAGCAGATCATAGAGCTTGTCCTGATCCACGCCGAACCCCTTTGCCCTGCTGCAGCCGTACCAAACCGCCAGCACAAAGCCCACGGCGATGATCACGCCGTACCAATAGATGTCCTTTCCCAAGATGGTGAAGGCCACACGGTCCAGCTCAAAGCTCAGGCCGAGACCGGGAAATGTTACCGTATTTACCATAGTATCTCATTCCTTTTGAGGGTGATGGATGCCGCGGGAATCAACCGCTATGCGGCTTATTCGGCAGACATTGGATATTATTATACACCATCGGAACCTGTTTTGCACTAAGAACTTCTTCAAATTCCCCCTGGTTTGTGATAAAATGAAAAAAATTTAAAAATTTCCCTTTGCTGTGCAAGGTTTCCTCCGTCCTGGGCGTATTATGGGTGTTGACACAAAACACACAATCAAAAACGGAGGTAACCATTATGAAGAAACTGCTCATCGCGGCGCTGGCACTGGCGCTGACCCTCGGCCTCAGCTCTGCCGCTCTGGCCGCCCAGACCGCATCCGCTTGTCCCGCCGACTGCCCCGCCAAGGCCTGTTCCGACGGCGCCTGCGGTCACAATGACTGTCCCTACCGGGACTGCGCCGACGGCGCCTGCACCCACGAGGACTGCCCCTACCGGGACTGCATCGACGGCGCTTGCGCCCACGAAGACTGCCCCATCACCGGAAACGCCGGTTCCTGTAAAGGCAGCCGCCATTACAAAAACAGCTGCAGCGTTTCTGCTTCCCGGAGCCACAGCGGCGCTCACCGCGGAAACGGCCGCCACGGAAACCACTGCTGAGCTGTCCCGACCACACAAGGAGGTGAGTCACCATACGCAGTGAAGCTGAAACCAACCGCGCCATCGAGCGCTACTCCGATATGGTGAAGCGTCTCTGCCTATGTCATCTGAAAAACAACGCGGACACCGAGGACATTTTTCAGAGCGTGTTCCTGAAATACCTGCTCTGCGACACCGAATTTGAAAGCGCCGAGCACGAAAAGGCGTGGTTTATCCGGGTGACGGTCAACGCCTGCAAGGATCATCTGCGCCGCCTGTTCCGCCACCCCACCACCCCGCTGGAGCTGCTCACCGAGGAGGCCGCCCCGGTACAGGAGCACCGGGAGGTGCTGGAGGCGGTGCTGGCTCTGCCGGAGAAATACCGGAACGTCATCTATCTGCACTACTATGAAGGCTATACCGCCGGAGAGATCGCAGACATCCTGAAATGCCGTGAAAACACCGTCTACTCCCAGCTGTCCCGTGCCCGGGATCTGCTGCGCAGCGCCCTTGGAGGTGAGGAAATTGACTGACAAGCTCCATAACGCCTTTGACAGCGTCACCGCATCCCGGGAACTGAAGGCTTCCACCGCGCAGTTTCTGTCCGCGCAGCGCAGCCGCACCCGCTCCAAAGCCCCTACCCTGCGCATGGCCCTGGCTGCCGCCTGCCTTCTGCTGGTGACGGCGCTGGGTGTGACCGCCAAGGCCGCTCTCACCCCGGTATCCTATATCAGCATCGACATCAATCCCTCTCTGGAGCTGTCCCTCAACCGCTTCGACCGGGTCATTTCCGCCACAGCCTATAACCGGGACGCCCGGGAGGTGCTCACCGAAGTGAACCTCAAGTGGCTTGCCTACACCGAAGCCATCGAGGCCTTCACCTCTCAGGGCATGGTGCAGTCCTGCCTGGACAAAGACGGCACGCTGGTCTTTACCGTGGCTGCCGACAGCGAGGAAAAGCAGGCCGCCATCCTCACAGGCGTGGAAAACTGCAGCAGTTATGCGGACTATGACGCCCTCAGCTCCCTGGTAGATGTGGAGTCGCTGGAAGAAGCCCACAGCTGCGGGCTCTCCTTCGGAAAATACGCGGCATACCGGGAGCTGTCCGGCTATGACAGCTCCGTCACCGTGGAGGACTGCCGCCACATGAGCATGAGCGAGATCCGCCGGCAGATCAGCCACCACGAAAGTTCCGGCAGCCACACCGGCACTTCCTCCTCCGGCCACAACAGCCACGGTTCCGGCAACGGCCACCACGGCAGCGAACATTGACACCTCAACCGCCATTCTTCCCGAATAGAATGGCGGTTCAGCGTGTCGAAAAACTTCGACACGCTTCTCAGAAATGCAAGCATTTCTTCGAGGGGATGCAGTTCGCTTCTGCGCACTCGCTATGCTCGCACGCTTGCGAACTGAGAAGTGTTTTTTCTGAGGCACATGTCCTCAGAAAAAACGGATTTCACT
>JAQXJQ010000054.1 GCA_029009035.1 Oscillospiraceae bacterium
TGCTGCGCCTTTTTTGACGACCTGTGCACCGTCGGCGAGCTTCGCGCCATGGAGCAGCGCTTTGATGTGGCGCGGCTTCTCAGCGATGGGCTGGTCTACACCGAAATTCTGGAGAAGACGGGGGCAAGCTCTGCCACCATCAGCCGTGTCAACCGCATTTTCTCCTTCGGCAACGGCAGCTTCCAGCGCATGATCGAGCGCCGCAAGGAAACGGAAAACACCTGACCTCTCAAGTCCCGATACAGGGCGCTGCCGGCCGGCAGCGCCCTGTTTTTGTTTGTTCAGAGCAGCTGGATCACCGCTGCCATGGAGCCGCGGTTATTGCCCAGCTTACGGTGGCTCCAGTACCGCTCAGGCAGGCAGGAGGTGCACTCCTCACACAGGGCGATGTGCTCCTCCGTCAGGCCCGCCTGCTCCAGACGCAGGCGGTTGAGCCCCTTCAGATCCACGGCGAACTTGCCGTTCTCCTTGATCTGGACATACTGCAGCGCGGCGGTGCCCATGCTCGCCATCATGGCGTTGGGCACATCCTCGTGGGTCTCAAAGCACTGAGAGCAGATTCCCGGGCCGATGGCGGCCAGAATATCCTCGCCCCGGCAGCCGTAGACCTCCTTCATCCGCTCCACGCCCCGGCTGACGATGCCGGCGGCAGTCCCCCGCCAGCCCGCGTGGAGGGCGGCAATGACCCGGCGCACCGGATCATAGAGCAGCACGGGGATGCAGTCGGCGGCATACACCATGAGGGCCACGCCGGGAGTCGCGGTCATCAGGCCGTCGGCCTCAAACTCCGCCTTCTCAAAGGGGTCGCTCTTCCAGTCGGCGGAGGTGACCACCCGGACGATATCCCCGTGCACCTGATTGGTGGTGACGAGGCTTCCCTCCTTCACCCCCACGGCATCGAAAAATCGGCGGTAGTTCTCCCGCACCTTGTCGGGGTCGTCTCCCCGGTTCACACCCAGGTTGAGGCTGGCCCACATCCCCTGGGACACGCCGCCCAGACGGGTGGAAAATCCATGGGCCACGCCCCCGGCGGCGGATATAGCCTCCGACGCCAGGTAGGTGACTTCATTTTTTGTACATTCTGCGATGTTCATAGCTGTTCCTTTCCGTATCAGCGGTCACGGTGCTCCTTACAGCTTACGCCTGCACATCCTTGTGATATTCGGGACAGGTGCACTTCTTCCACTTCAGTCCGGAGCCGCAGGGGCAAGGGTCATTCCGGCCGATCTTGATGACCTTCTTCACGGGCTGCTTCTTCACGGTGCCGTCGGAACCGGCGGACATCCCGGTGATCTTGGCCACCCGCTCGCGGCGCATCTCCTCGTTGGTCTTGAGCCGGAGGGTGAACAGGCGGCGGATGGTCTCCTCCTTGATGGCGCTGACCATGGCGTCAAACATATCGGAGCCTTCCCGCTTGTACTCGTCCACGGGGTTGGCCTGACCGTAGGCCCGCAGGCCGATGCCCTGGCGCAGCTCCTGCATGGCGTCGATGTGCTCCATCCAGAACTCGTCCACCACCCGCAGCAGGATGATGCGCTCCAGCTCCCGCATGGCGGGCTTGCCGTCGGCCAGCAGGTGGGGCATGGCCGCGTTCACGGCCTGCTCACGCTGGGCATAGTTGGCACGGGCCAGCTCCAGCATCTCGCTCTCCAGCTGCTCCACGCTCTCCTCCGGGGCCTTCTTCTGCAGCTCCAGCAGCTGAGCGGGGGTGAACACGCTGCCCGACAGATGGGCGGTGGCCTCACGGAAGTCCTCTTCCTCCATATGCCCCCGCTCACCGGCATGGCCGGCGATGCCACTCACGGTGGAGGCCAGCATATTCTCCACGGAGGCCTGAATGTCCTCGCCGTCCAAAACCTGACGGCGCTGCTTGTAGATGACCCCACGCTGAGTATTCATCACGTCGTCGTACTCCAGCACCGTCTTACGGGTCTGGAAGTTGCGGGATTCCACCCGCTTCTGGGCGGACTCGATGGCGTTGGACAGCATCTTCTGGTCCAGGGGGGTGTCCTCGTCCACGCCCAGGGACTCCATCATACCCTGGATGCGCTCGGAGCCGAACAGGCGGAGGATATCGTCCTCCAGAGAGAGGAAGAAGCGGCTCTCACCGGGGTCGCCCTGACGGCCGGCGCGGCCGCGCAGCTGGTTGTCGATCCGGCGGGACTCATGGCGCTCGGTGCCCAGAATGTAGAGGCCGCCGGCAGCGCGGACGGCGTCCGCCTCGGCCCTGATCTCTTCCCTGTACTTGGCCTCGGCCTCGGCAAAGGCCTTGCGGGCGGCCAGGATCTCCTCGTTGTCGGTCTCGGCGTGGCCGGTGGCCTCCGCCAGCAGCTCGTCGCTCATGCCCTGGCGGCGCAGCTCAGCCTTGGCCATGAACTCGGCGTTGCCGCCCAGCATGATATCGGTGCCGCGTCCGGCCATGTTGGTGGCCACGGTGACGGCGCCCAGCTTACCGGCCTGGGCTACGATCTCGGCCTCGCGCTCATGGTTCTTGGCGTTGAGCACATTGTGCTTCACCCCCGCGCGGGTCAGCATCTTGCTCACCAGCTCAGAGACCTCAATGGACACGGTACCTACCAGCACGGGCTGGCCCTTGGCGTGGCAGGCCTTGATCTGCTCCACAGCGGCGCGGTACTTGCCCGCCTGGGTCTTGTACACCACATCGGGCTGGTCGATACGGGCCAGGGGACGGTTGGTGGGGATCTCGATGATGTCCAGAGAGTAGATCTGGCCGAACTCCTCCTCCTCGGTCATGGCGGTACCGGTCATGCCGGAGAGCTTGTCGTAGAGGCGGAAATAGTTCTGGAAGGTGATGGTGGCCAGGGTCTTGGACTCACGGGCCACGGTGACATGCTCCTTGGCCTCGATGGCCTGGTGCAGGCCCTCGTTATACCGGCGGCCAAACATCAATCGGCCGGTGAACTCGTCCACGATGATGACCTCGCCGTCCTTCACCACATAGTCGATGTCACGCTTCATGACGCCCCGGGCCTTGATGGCCTGGTTGATGTGGTGGGACAGGGTGGAGTTCTCGGGGTCGGAGAGGTTCTCGATGTTGAAGTGCTGCTCCGCCTTCTCCACGCCGCGGGCGGTGAGGGTGGCGGTGCGGGCCTTCTCGTCCACGATGTAGTCGGCGTCCAGGGTGGTGTCCTCTTCCTCCTTCTCGTCCACGCTGGCCACGCGGACGCAGCGCAGGCGGGAGACAAAGCTGTCCACCAGCTGATAGAGCTGGGTGGACTGCTCGCCCTGACCGGAGATGATGAGGGGGGTGCGGGCCTCGTCGATGAGGATGGAGTCCACCTCGTCCACGATGGCGAAGGCGTGGCCCCGCTGGACCATCTCGTTTTTGTAGATGGCCATGTTGTCCCGCAGGTAGTCAAAGCCGAACTCGTTGTTGGTGCCGTAGGTGATGTCGGCGGCGTAGGCC
>JAQXJQ010000055.1 GCA_029009035.1 Oscillospiraceae bacterium
GTATCTGGGCGGTGTCGTCGAGATGAAGAAGCTCCCCGGCGCTCTGTTCGTCGTTGACCCCCGCAAGGAGCGCAACGCCATCAACGAGGCCCGCAAGCTGAACATCCCCATCGTCGCCATCGTGGACACCAACTGCGATCCTGACGAGATCGACTATGTCATCCCCGGCAACGATGACGCCATCCGCGCCATCAAGCTGATCTCCTCTGTCATGGCCAACGCCGTGCAGGAGGGCCGCCAGGGTGTTGACGCCGCTCCCGCTGCCGAGGAGAGCGCAGCCGAGTAATCATTAGACGGCATTTGGCGCCCGTCCGGACGGGCGGGCGCCTTTCATTTACTAATACTTTTGGAGGTTAAGAAAATGGCTATTACTGCTAAGGACGTACAGAAGCTGCGCGAAATGACCGGCTGCGGCATGATGGACTGCAAGAAGGCCCTGACCGAGGCCGAGGGTGATTTTGACAAGGCCATCGAGTACCTGCGCGAGAAGGGCCTGGCCGCTTCCGCCAAGAAGGCCGGCCGCATCGCCGCCGAGGGCATGGCTTACGCCGCTGTGATCGACGGTGTGGGCGTTGTGGTCGAGGTCAACGCCGAGACCGACTTTGTTGCCAAGAACGAGAAGTTCGTTGACTTCGTGAAGGGCGTCGCCGCCACCGTGGCCGCCTGCAAGCCCGCCGACATGGACGCTCTGATGGAGTGCAAGTATGCCGGCACCGACCTGACTGTCACCCAGCAGCAGCAGGAGATGGTCCTGGTCATCGGCGAGAACATCAAGGTCCGCCGCTTCTCCTTCTTCACTGAGAACCTCTCCGTTCCCTATATCCACGCCGGCGGCAAGATCGGCGTTCTGGTCAACCTGGCTGTCGAGGGCGGCGTTGACGCCACCGAGTGCGGCAAGGATGTCGCCATGCAGATCGCCGCTCTGAACCCCCGCTTCTGGGACAAGTCTCAGGTCACTGAGGATGTCCTGGCCGAGGAGAAGAAGATCATGCTGGTTCAGATGGACAACGATCCCAAGATGGCTTCCAAGCCCGCTCAGGTCAAGGAGAAGATCGTCGAGGGTAAGCTGAACAAGTTCTACGCCGAGAACTGCCTGCTGCAGCAGGAGTTTGTCAAGGACGGCGAGTACACTGTTGAGAAGTATATCGCTGCCTGCGCCAAGAAGCTGGGCGGCAGCATCACCTTCGTCAACGCCATCCGCTTTGAGAAGGGCGAGGGCATTGAGAAGCGTCAGGAGAACTTCGCCGAGGAGATCGCCAAGACCCTGGGCAAGTAATTCTCTGCCAACGATCCGATAAAAAATCCGGACTGCCAACCGCAGTCCGGATTTTTTGTTTTATACGCCGTGGAAATCATCCGCCAGCAGCCGCTCAATAAGCTCTGCCAGGGCCCCGGTATTGTTGTCGCAGGTATGGATGCTGCAGATCTCCTTGATCCCCGGATGAGCATTCTCCGGACAGGCCGCGATATCCGCCGCCTTGAGCATGGTCCAGTCGTTGAAGTAGTCGCCGATGCACACCAGCGTGCGTCCCTCCATCCCCGCATGGGCCATGGCACGGCGGATGGCGCTGCCCTTGTCCACTCCCACGGCATTGATCTCGTAGTAGCGGGGACCGGACTGGGAGCCGACCACCAGATGGGCACAGGGAAATGCGTCCACACGAGCCTTCAAGCCCTCAAAGTCTCCCCCATCCTCGGTGATAAACACCACCTTTACAAAGTCATCCCGCAGGAAACGCTCCACGGAGGTCACAGGCCGGTAACGGTCGTCCAGGCACTTGTCACGCTCCGGATCACCGCAGGACACCTGATAGATCTCATTTTCATCCGCAGCCACCAGAAACACATCGTTCCGCCCGGAAAAATAACGGACACATTCCTCCTTATAGGCCAGAGGAAGGGGGATCTTCTCCGCCGGAATACCGCGTTCGGCATCATAGAGAACAGAACCGTTGCTGCACACCAGAGGGATCGTCCACTTCATTCCCGGGAAAAACGGGACGATCTCAGGCCCCTGTCGCCCGCTTGCAACCGAGAAGCTCCCTCCTTCATCTACGAACCTCTTTATCAGCTGCAGGTTTCGCTGCGGTACCACAGGCCCCATGTTCCAGTCGGTGAGCACGGTGCCGTCCATGTCACTGTAAATGACGATATCACTTGCTTTCATGGCTCTATTATACCCCTTTTCCCCTCCCCTGTCCATAGGCCTGCGGCCAAAATAACAGCGGCTGCCAAAACCGGCAGCCGCTGCTAAAGTCTGTTTAGTTGGCAGTGACCAGATTCAGATCGGATTCAATCAACCGCCGATCTGAGCCCACAGATCATTCCAGTGCTCCAGGATCTGAGCCTTGTTGGCGGTCAGCTCGGGAACGGGACGGACGACCCAATTCATCTCAGCGGAAGCGGTCAGCATAGCATCAGCAGGAACGGTGTAGTTCTTGTTGGTGAAACGCAGAGTGCCCTGCATATACTCGGCCATAGCGCTCTGGCCCTCAGCGGAGCAGATGAAGTCGCACATAGCCTTGGCAGCAGCCATATGGGGAGCATTCTTGATCACGGCAACACCGAACGCGGTGGCAGAGGTGCCCTCGGTGGGGTACTGCAGGCGGACATTGTCAGCGCCGTTCTGCAGCAGCTTGACAGCGCCGTCCTCGTAGGTCAGGCCGATGACATACTCGCCGTCCTTCACAGCGTTGAAGCAAACGGAGGACTTCTCAACAACCACCAGGTTCTCCATCAGCTTGCTGATGTAGTTCCAGGACTCCTCGGTGTCCATGCCGTAAACGGACATGATGTTGCACAGGTTGTTCCAGGCAGCGGAGGAGCTGTTGGGGTTGGACAGAACGATCTTGCCCTTCAGAGCGGGATTCAGCAGGTCCTCATAGGACTCGATCTTGATGCCCAGCTCGTTCTCCAGCTCGGTGTTGATGCAGAAGACGACGGTGGACAGATGGTCCATGGAGTAGATGCCGTTGGGAGTGGAGTAGCCTTCCATGGAGTTGGCAGTCTCATCGGAGACCCACTGCTCAAACAGATCAGCATACTGCATACCGTCGGAGTCGGCCAGACCGCCCCAAACCAGGTCGCCCTGGGGGTTCTCGGCCTCGGCAGCGATGCGGGAGGTGGTGTCACCGATACCACCGGTCACGACCTCGACCTCGATGTCGGGATAGACCTCGTTGAAGCAGTCGATCAGAGCGTCCAGGTCGGACTGGGTCATGGTGGAGTACAGCACCAGCTTGTTGCCCAGGTCGGCATCAGGCTCGTTGGAGGGCTCGGCAGAGGGCTCGCCGGAAGGCTCGGCGGAGTTGCTGGGGGCAGGAGAGTTGCTGGGAGCGGGGGTTTTGCTTCCGCAAGCGGCCAGGGCAAAGACCATGGCCAGTGCCAGAAGCATTGCAAGAATCTTTTTCATTTTACGTTCTCCTTTTCATAAATTTCTTATTAAGCGGTCACTGCCGCAAATAAGCAGGTTTGACGGGAGCTCACAGCTTCACATCCTCGGATTTGCTGATGGCCATGTAAATGAGCAGCGAGATGGCCGTGACCACCGTCAGAATAGCGGCGAAGGCAGCTGCGGTCCCGTAGTTGCCGCGTCCGATCTCCACATAGGCGGCCATGGTCAGCGTGATGGTCCTGTTGTTGTACAGGATGACCGCGCTGGACAGCTCGGTGACAATGGCCACCCAGCTCAGAATGGCGCCGGAGAGGATACCGTTGGACATCATGGGAACGGTGATCTTCACAAAGGTCTTGGCCTTGGAGGCGCCCAGGCTGATGGAGGCCTCCTCTATGCTCATGGGTATCTGCATCAGGGTGGCCGTGGCCGATCGGATGGTATACGGCATACGGCGGATGACCAGAGCAATGACCATGATAGCCAGCGTGCCGGTCAGGGCGAAGGGCTTCTTGCCGAAGGCGATCAGCAGGGCGATACCGATGACTGCGCCGGGCATGATGTAGGGCAGCATGGAGATGGTATCAATGGTGTTGTTGAGGGCGTTGCCGCGGCGCACCACCAGATAGGCGATGATGACAGCCACCACAATGATGATCGCCAGAGACACCACGCCCAGAATGACGGTGTTGCCGATGGAACGGCCCAGCAGCTTCTTGGCCGCTGCCTTGAAGTTGCCCAGAGAGAAGCCGGGGTGGAACACGGAACCCTTGCAGTTGCGGAAGGACAGATAGATGATGTACAGCTGGGGCAGGAAGGCGATGATGACCAGCAGATAGCAGTACAGGTGCATCAGCACGCCGCCCACGCCGGTGGGCTTCTTCTTCTCCACGGGGTGCAGCGCGTTGATGGAGAAGCGGAAGCGTCCGGTGGCCCACTTCTGAATGAAGAAGACAATGGCGGTGATGATAATGGCGATCACAGCCAGAGCCGCCGCATAATTGTAGTTGCTGCCGTTCTCTCCCAGATACTCGTTATAGAGCAGCACGGGGAAGGTCAGGAAGCTCTCACCCAGAATGGTGGGGGTACCGAAGTCTGCGAAGGCCTGCATGAACACCATCAGCGCAGAGGCCAGAATGGTGGGCATACACAGGTGCAGAACGATCTTGAACAGGCGCTTCACACCCACACAGCCCATGTTGGCAGAGGCCTCCATCAGGGTGTTGTCGATGTTCTTGAAGGCGCCGTTCATATAAATGAACACCAGCGGGAAGAACTTCAGCACCTGCACCAGCAGGATGCCTTTAAAGCCGTAGATACTGGGCAGCACGATGCCAAAGGCGGACTTCAAAAACTTGGTGATCACACCGCCCCGTCCCAGCAGCATGATCCAGGAGTAGGCGCCCAGGAAGGGAGCGGACATACAGCACAGGATGCTGATGACGAACAGGAAGCGGGCGCCCTTCAGGCGGTAGAACGCATAAAAGTAAGCAAAGGGAATACCGATGAGCAGGGTCAGCAGAGTCACGCTGATGGTGGCCTCAAAGCTGTGCAGGATCGTATCGGTATAGTACGACTTGCTGAAGAATTTTGCAAATTGCTGGAAGGAGAAGCTCCCGTCCGGCATGACCACCGACTGCTTCAGCAGGCCGAACATGGGATAAATGAGCACCAGAATGAAGGCAGCCAGCAAAATCAGCGATACGATGAGCCAGCCGTCAAAGCGTTTTTTTGTTTTCATGGCATTTCCTCCCGGGCGTCAGCCGTTCACACAGTCGTTGCGGACACCGGTAAGGATATTGTTGGAGCCGTCGGCAGTAAAGAGGTTGACCTTCTCGGTGTTGATGGTCAGCTTCACACGGGTGCCGGGGGCGATGGTGGAGTCGATAGAGGACTCCTGAATGATCTCCACCTCTTCCCCGCTGTTCAGATGTACAAAGTAGTGGGTATTGAGGCCCAGGAACACGCAGTCATCCACCACGGCGTCCATGCCCACGCAGGCGTCCTTGCTCAGCAGCAGCTCCTCGGGACGGACGGACATGGTGATGTCCTGGGTCTGCTTGTACTCGGGCAGGACATTGACCATCTCCGCCTTGTACTCCCCGTTCACCACCAGATAGGTCCGCTCACCCTCCACCTCCAGCTTTGCCTTCAGCACATTGGAGCGGCCGATAAAGGTGGACACAAACAGGTTGGCGGGACGCTGATAGATGTCCTTGGGCGTACCAATGTGCTGGATCACACCGGCGTTCATCACGGCGATGCGGTCGGAAACGGCCATGGCCTCCTCCTGATCGTGGGTCACATACACGGTGGTAATGCCCACATTGTGCTGGATGTTCTTGATGACGGTACGCATCTCCACGCGCAGCTTGGCGTCCAGGTTGGAGAGAGGCTCGTCCATCAGCAGTACATCAGGCTCGATGCACAGGGCGCGGGCCAGAGCCACACGCTGCTGCTGACCGCCGGACAGGCGCTCGGGCATACGGTCCGCATACTCCATGATCTGCATCAGCTTCATAAACTTCTCGGACTGCTCGCGGATCTTCTCCTTGGGGAACTTCTTGTTCTTCAGGCCGAACTCCACATTCTTCCGCACCGTCAGGTGGGGGAAGATGGCGTAGTTCTGGAACACCATGCCGATATTGCGCTTGGCCGGGTCCAGATCGTTGATCCGGCGCTCATTGAAGCAGAAGTCGCCGCCCTCAATGGAGTTAAAGCCTGCGATCATGCGCAGCAGCGTGGTCTTTCCGCAGCCGGAAGGGCCCAAAAGGGTGAAAAACTCACCGCCTTTGATCTCCACATTCAAGTCGGGAATGATCACATTGTCTCCGTACTTTTTCAGGGCATGTTTCACCGAAATGTTTACGCTCATGCTCTTACGCATCCTTTCTTTCCGCTGCTCCGTAATCTCTGCGGCAAATGTAAAATCTACATCATTTTTATGTAAAATTTACCGCAATATTTGTATACTCATGTTTTATCACAGGGTGCTTTTCTTGTCAAGATATATAAAAACTCATCTCCGTTTTTTTGCGTTTTACGCAAAAATCACCCAATCACTCTCTGAGCATACGCCGCATCCGCATCAGGGTCAGACGGTTCCGGATCATGGGGGATGTGTCCAAAAGCAGCTGCCGCTTCTCCTCGGGAACTCCGATGTCCTCCAGACAGCGCTTGGCGCCCAGACCCTCCAGCAGCTTGTACAGCGTCTCCTCCGTGGGGATCGCGGCAATGATCTTCCGCATCTCCGGCCATGCCGCGGCAAGCTTCTCCGGCGTCACCTGCGCAAGGCAGTCGTGCTCGTTCTCGGCTCTGGCAGAGGGGTACAGCTTTTCTCCGAAAAACTCCTCCAGCCAGCTCATATCAATGGGCGTAAAGGGGACCAGCTTGTCCGAAATATCCTCCATCTCCGCCAGGCGGTGGTATTCCCTGCTGACCAGCAGGGTACCCACCCCTACCTTCTCGCCGTGGAGCGCATCGCTGTGCACGCCCAGGCCCACGGGAGCGGACTCGATGATGTGGGAGATATGATGCTCGCCGCCGGAAGCGGGCCGGGAGTTGCCCATCATCTGCATGGCGATGCCGCTCATGACCAGACCGTAGGTCACCGCCTCAAAGGCGTCCAAGTCTCCACGGACTGTCTTGACGGCGTTCTCCATGATGCAGTCGGTGGCATCCTTCATGATGCGGAAGATGGTGGGACAGACCGCCTCCCCGGTCACAGCGCGGGACATCTGCCAGTCTGCCAGCGCGGTGTACTTGCCCAGCATATCCCCCACACCGCTGGCCACCAGGAAGGAAGGCGCCTTGCTGATCACCGCCAGATCGGCCACCACCATCACAGGCGCACGGCTGGACAGGGTCTTTTTGTAGCCCTCCCAGGTCATCGCCGCCACATTGGAGCAAAATCCGTCACAGCTGGCGGCAGTGGGAACGGAGACAAAGGGCAGCGTTCGCTCTGCCGCGCAATAGCGGACGATATCATGTACGGTTCCGGAGCCCACCGCCACCATCACCTCTGCCCCGCTCTTCAGCTGGGCAAGAACACGGGCGGTGGAAAACTCGTCGGCATGGAGGCCCTCCGGGTCCAGAACGATCTCCTGCAGGGCTTTGGGACGCTTCTCCGGGGGAACGGCGGCATAGGTGTGCTCGTCATAGACCACGCAGCGCCCGCCGGTGAGCCCCATCTCCGCCAGATACTCATCAAAACGGCACAGCGCATCCTGCTCAATGATGCACAGCCCGGTCTCCATCCTGTGTTCCTTGCCGCAGGCGCAGACGCCGCCGTATTGATTGCTGTCGATCCTCATGTTCACTCATTCCTCTCAAATATCCAGGTTCTCCACCAAAACGACGCCTTCCACGGCATCAATGATATCGAACAGTTCTTTGTGGTTCATGTACCGCTCCATACGCAGCACGCAGGAGAACTGGGTGCCATCCTCGGGTACGGAGTCGGCAAACTCAATGCCGGTCACCTGGATCCGGTGTTCTTCCAGCGTATCTTTAATATCCTTGAGCACACTGACGGAGGACACAATGATGCCCACATTGACGCGGCGCAGGCGGCGATAATAGCTCTGCTCCAGCCGGTCGGCAAACAGCATGGTGATGAGCAGCAGGAAAAAGGCGCCCACAGCCGCGGCATAGAAGCCCACGCCGACCACAATGCCAAGGCAGGCCACTGCCCAGATGCCCGCAGCGGTGGTCAAACCCTTCACACGGTGCTTGGAAGTGACCATGATGGTACCCGCACCGATAAAGCCGATGCCGGACACCACCTGAGCCGCCAGACGGGCGGGGTCAAACCCGGGACCTTTGGTATCAAAGAGGTACAGGCCGGTGATCATCATGGCGCAGGCGCCGATACACACCAGCATATAGGTGCGCAGGCCGGCAGGCCGCAGCTTTCTGGAGCGCTCCAGTCCCAATGCCGCGCCCATGATCATGGACATCGCCAGACGAAGGAGCGCCGTCCATTCCGTCAGCGGAGCGATCGTCAAACCGTCCATAGCCATTCCTCCTTTCTTTGTTATATGTGCGCTCGATCCGGTTTATTCCATCGCGGATAAAGCATTTTCACTTTACAAGGTCAGCCCATACGGCACGGATGTTTTCGTAGATATAGGTGGGCTGAACCTCGCTGGTTTTCAAGTCTTCCAGTGTCCCCTCGCCGCTCAGGACAAACAGGGCGCTGATGCCGGCATTGATCCCACAGGCGATGTCGGTATAGAGGCGGTCACCCAGAATGACGGCCTGCTCTTTGGAGTAGCCGCTCCTGGCCAGCGCCAGCTCCACCATGGCGCTCTCCGGTTTGCCGATAAAGGTGGGCCGGCGCTTGGTGGCGTTGAAGAGCATCTGGCTCACGCTGCCGCAGTCGGGCACAAACCCGTACCAGGTGGGGCAGACCCAATCGGGGTTGGTGGCAATGTAGTCCACGCCCCGGTTCAGCAGGATGCAGGCGTCCTCCAGCTTTTGGAAGGTCAGCTCCGTGTCAAAGCCCATGCAGAGACAGTCAATGTCATCCTCCAGGCGGTCGGTGATGGGCAGACCCGCCTCACTGAGCTGCTGACGGAAGGTCGCCGTTCCGAAGGCGTAGATCTTGCGGTACTTTTTCCGCTCAAGGTGGACGATGGTGGCGTTGGTGGAGGTCAGAAAGTCGTCCTGATCGGCCGCAATGCCCATGCGCGCCAGCTTCTCGATGTACTTATCCACGCTCTTGGAGGAATTGTTGGTGAGGAACATATAGCGCCCGCCGACTGAGCGGACATACTCCAGGAAGTCCAGAGTTCCGTCAAACAGCTCCTCGTCCAGATAGATGGTGCCGTCCATGTCCAGCAGGAACAGGCGCTTTTCCTTCAGATCTCCGCTCACTTCGCCACCTCCACGGCCTTGGTCGCCACAACATTGACGCCGGTGCCGGCCACATTCTCCAGCACCACCGTTCCGATCTCCACAGGCGCCTGTGCCGCTGCCCTGTTGATCTCGGCCATGACCTCAAAGATCAGGCTCTTGGGTACATCGGAGGCGGTCTTCACACTGGTGACGGGAGCCGAACCGCCCACGACCCGAACCGTGCTGGTGACGATACGGGTGGGCGCGGTCACCTCTTTTTCCGCGTAGGCCTTGCCGCGAGGGCAGGTATAGCCGGTGATCTCCGCCACGCGGTCCCCATCCAGAGTGACCGAAACGGGGCAGCCCAGAGGGCAGCCGATACAGGTCAGATTTCGTACGCTCATGCCCAGTCCTCCAATGTCACCGTGATCTGCCTGCAGCCCGTGACCTTGGACAGGTCCAGCTTGACGGTCTCCATCTCGCCGGGGGCAAGCACACGCTTTTTCTGCTTGATCAGCAGGGTGTCATCTGCGTAAACGCAGAGGTTTTTGTTCTGATACACATCGCCCACCCGCATACGCAGGGGGATGATCCCCTCTCCGCCGTGCACGGCGGAGGGAACGGTGTAGCGCACACCGCCCTTGGCGGCCACAGGGATGCTCTCCCCTTCCGCGGCCTTCCCGCCCAGAACATACCGGGCAGCGGCGGCACCGGCCATGGCCGCCTCCTCGGAGACATAGTCCACCAGGTCGTGGACATGGAGCACATTGCCGCAGGCAAAAACGCCGGGGACGGAGGTCTCCAGCCGCTCATTCACCATGGGGCCCTTGGTCACAGGGCTGAGGGCCACGCCGGCGCTCTGGCTCAGCTCGTTTTCGGGAATGAGGCCGGTGGAGAGCATCAGGGTATCGCAGTCGTAGTGGATCTCGGTGCCGGGGATGGGCTTGCGGTCCGCCCCCACCCTGGCCAGGGTCACGCCCTCCACCCGCTGCTTGCCCTGCACATCCACCACGGTGTGAGACAGCAGGAGCGGAATACCGAAGTCATCCAGGCACTGAACGATATTGCGCTTCAGACCGCCGGAATAGGGCATCAGCTCCGCCACAGCGTGGACATGGGCGCCCTCCAGCGTCATGCGGCGGGCCATGATGAGGCCGATATCGCCGGAGCCGAGGATGACCACCTCTTTTCCGGGCATGAAGCCCTCCATATTCACCAGCCGCTGGGCGGTTCCCGCGGTGTAGACGCCGGCGGGACGGTAGCCGGGAATGTTCAGCGCACCGCGAGGGCGCTCACGGCAGCCCATGGCCAGAATGACCGCATCCGCCGTAAACTCCTGAATACCGTATTCCCGGCTGGTGGCCACCACATGGCGGTCCTCCCCCACCTCCAGCACCATGGTGCCCAGCTGGAAGGGGATGCCGGCCTCCTTCACCCGCCGGACAAAGCGGGCGGCGTACTCCGGGCCGGTGAGTTCTTCTTTAAATGTATGCAGGCCGAACCCGTTGTGGATACACTGGTTCAAAATTCCGCCCAGCTCTCCGTCACGCTCCAGGATCAGAATATCCTCGACTCCCTGCTCGCGGGCGGCCAGCGCCGCCGCCAGACCGGCGGGACCTCCGCCGATCACCAGAACCTGAACATGTTTCATCGGGCTTCCTCCTTGGTCACGCCGAGGATCATTTTACTCTCCGATCCGGCCTTGCGGATCTCGCTCTGGGGCACGCCCAGCTCACGGGCCAGGATCTCCATGACTCTGGGGGTGCAAAAGCCGCCCTGGCAGCGGCCCATGCCGGTGCGGACACGGCGCTTGATGCCGTCCAGGCTCCTTGCGCCCAGGGGACGGCGGATAGCGTCCAGGATCTCGCCTTCGGTGACCCCTTCGCAGCGGCAGATGATCTGTCCGTAGGCAGGGTCCCGCTCCACCAGAGCGCGGCGCTCCTCCAAAGACAGCTCAGAGGGATGGCGGCTGCCCGTTCTGGTGGTGACAACATCGGTCTTTTCGGTGAGCGCCAGCTTCTTCTCCACGATCTCCGCCACCATCCTGCCCACGGCAGGGGCGGCGCTGAGGCCGGGACTTTCCATGCCCACGCAGTCCACGAAACCCTCCGCGCACTCACCGATACGGAAATCATGCTCCGGAGTTTTGGCGCGAAGGCCGGCAAAAGAAGTGATGACCTGTCCCAGAGGCAGCTTGGGGATCATACGCAGCGCCTTCTCGGTGACCTGCTCCAGCCCCTCCGCGGTGGTGGCGGTGGCCTCACAGTCCTCCACGGGGATGGCGGTGGGGCCCACGATGGTGTTTCCGTGAACCGTGGGGGAAATGAGCACGCCCTTGCCCGCGGCTCCGGGCAGGGTAAAGACCGTGTGGGTCACCACACCGTGGGTCTGCTGATCCAGCAGCAGATAGTCCCCCCGGGTGGGAACGATCTCCACCTTCTCCTCGCTGACCATGTTGTGCAGCTTCCCGGCATAGACGCCGGCGGCATTGATGACCACGGAGGTCTCATAGTCCCCCTTGTCGGTGATGACCTTCCAGCCCTTTTCCAGCCGCTCAAAGCCGGTCACACAGGTGTTGAACGCAAACTCCACGCCATTGACGAAGGCGTTCTCCGCCATGGCGATGGTGAGCAGGAAGGGGCAGATGATGGCGCCGGTGGGCGCCCAGAGCGCCGCCACCGCGTCGGGGGTCACATTGGGCTCCATGGCCAGCAGCTCCTCCCGCTCCACGATGCGCAGGCCCTCTACCCCGTTGGCCACGCCGTTTTCCAGCAGCGCTTCCAGGCGGGGGCGATCCTCCTCCGCCATGCACACCACCAGGCTGCCGCAGCGGTCATAGGGCACATCCAGGTCCCGCGCCAGCTGCTCCATCATTCGGCTGCCCTCCACATTGAGCTTTGCCATGAGGGTCCCGTGGGCGGCGTCATAGCCGCCGTGCACGATGGCGGAATTGGCCTTGCTGGTGCCGGAGCACACATCCTCCTCCTTCTCCAGCAGGAGGACCTTGACATCATATCGGCTCAGTGCCCAGGCGCAGGCCGCCCCGGTCACACCTCCGCCCACAATGATCACATCATACATCATAACACTCTCTTTCTCTCACGGAACTTCAACCGCGGTAGAAGCAGCTGAAATACAGCCACAGCACGGTATAACGGTCCTTCAGATCCTTGGCAAACCAGACGGCGTCCTGAATGGTGTCCGCTCCGTAAAGGGCGGTGAACTCGGCGTCATCCAGACCCACGGTGGCAAGGCAGTCCCGAATCTCCTTTGCGGAGGGGACCTCAGCCAGGATCCTGCAGATCTCCGCCCACTTATCGCCGTACATGGCGGCGGGATCCTTGGCATACCAGCCCACCTTGTCCTGAAGGGCAATGACGCCGTCGGCGGCGTAGCCGTAGCTCGCCCGGATCTGCTTCTCCCAGTCCCCCCGCTCCATGGACGCATAGTGCTCCGGGGCACGGGGGAGCTTCCGAAGCTCTTCACGCAGGCCGGCGGTGACAATGGTGGAATAGGCCACATCAATGCCGTGGAGCAGGTACTCTCTCCCCTTCACGATGCCGGTGATCTCAAAGTAGTGGGACAGATGGTGCTCGCTGCCGGAGGCGGGACGGGAATTGCCCACAAAGGCCATGGCCACGCCCACGATGACCAGCGCCTCCATCAGCGCCTGAATGGCGCCCTCTTCACGATTGCGCACCCCCTGCGCCAGATCGCGGGTCTTCACCATAGTGTCATAGGTGAGATCATAGACATAGTCGCAGAAGTACTCGCCGTTCACCAGAGCGGCCAGCTTCCAGTCATTCAGGGCGGAGTACTTGCCGATGATATCGCCGAAGCCGGACTGGATCATACGCATGGGCGCCTGCTTCAAAATGTCCACATCGCCGATGATGGCGGCGGGGACGCGGGCATTGAAGGTGGTCTTCATATTCCCGGTGATCATGGCCGCACCCACGGAGGCGTAGCCGTCCATGGAGGGCGCGGTGGCAATGATATAATAGGGCAGGTCGTGGGTGAAACTCACATACTTGCACAGGTCGTTGATGACGCCGGAGCCGATCCCCACGATCAGATCGGTCTTTCCGGTGACCGCGGCGGAGAGCTTCTCAATGGCTTCCTCGTTGGGGATCAGCAGCCCCTCGGGGCGGAACACCAGCTTGCCCTCCATTCTCTCCCCCAGGATCTCCTCCACCCGCCGGCCGCAGGTAGCATAGGTGTTCTCATCGGCGGTGAGCACAATGTGACGGAAACCGTCCAGAATTCCGGCCAGATCCTCCACCGCGCCGGGACGGACGGAGACATACCGGATGGCACAGGAGTGATCTCTGCCGCAGGGGCAGTCATGTACGCCTTTCAGCAGTTCATTGATATCCATTGTTCAGCCTCATTTCAAAAAGTCTTCCATGATCTTGGGAAAGTCCAGATAATTGTCGATCTCCACAAAGGGGAAATCGGAGCGATACACGCTCTCATCATTGCCGCCGGGACCGTAGTCGTCGCCCACATAGGCCACCTCGTCATGGGCCAGTCCCAGCTCCTTGCAGTAGCGGTCCAGGGCATAGTACTTGTTATAGGGAGCGGGCGCCATATCAAAAGAGGATGAGCCGCCCACAAAGACGGTATACTCGGGAAACGCCTGCTTCACCTGGGGGTAGATCCTGCGGCGCTTGGCGCGGTCCGGATCAAAGGCCAGCTTGTCCCCGATGTCCGCTTTGGTACCCAGCACCGGGAAGGTGACGCAGCCGCTGGAGTGATACTCCACATTGTCACCGGTGAAGTGCGTATATCCGAACTTCTCCCGCAGCGCGGTCACCCGCTCCTCCACGGAAAGCCGGTCGCAGGGAAGGCTCTCATTGGCCACGATGACCAGTTCCCCGCTGTCCCTGTCGCAGACAGCGCGCTGCATTCCGTAGTTGCCGATGATGTCGATGGGATAGCGCTCCATCTGCTCGTAAATGCGCCTGCACATTCCCGCCCCCACCATCACCAGACGGTACCGCTCACCCAGACGGTCCAGCGTCCGGCGCGCCTGCGGCGACAGCGGGCTCTTGTGCTGGGTCAGCGTCCCGTCCAGATCGAAGGCCAGCAATTTGATTTTGGAAATATCCGTTATTTTCATCGCTCCGTCCCCTTTACCTTTTGCGCATTCTATACTATAATAAATATAATAAGAAATGCGCAATCAGTCAATTGGCGGCGTCAAAAATGCGCAATCGCCAATTTTATTCAAAATAATGCGCAAAACATTTGGTTTCCATGCGCATTTCGGGGTGAGACCATGTTAAAGGAAGACAGAAAAAACGAGCTTTTGCGCCTTATCGGCGAAACCGGCTATACCACGGTGGAGCATCTGGCTCAGGAGACCTTCCTCAGCCCCTCCACCCTGCGGCGAAATCTCAGTGAGCTGGAGAAGGCAGGGCTGGTGAGGCGCAGCTATGGCGGCGTGGAGCTCGCCATCGACAACATCCACACGCCGGTCATGCTCCGTTTCCGCAAGTGCCACGAGCAAAAGAACACCATCGCCAGACAGGCCGCCTCCCTCATCGGGGACAATCAGGTGATATTCCTGGATGCCTCCTCCACCTGCCTGCACATGGTTCCCTATCTGGACGGGCACAAAAACCTCACCGTTTACACCAACGGCATCGAGCTGTGCTCCCTGCTGGGTGAGCGCGGGATCCGCGTGTTCTGTCTGGGCGGTCTGTTTCTCCCCGACGATATGGCCTTTGTGGGGGAATACGCCGTGGGCATGGTGGAACAGCTCCGCTTTGACGCCCTCTTTTTCGCCAGCAGCTCCTATGACGGCGAGTTCATCATGGACTACTCCGAATCGGAAGCCCATCTGCGCCGTGCGGTCATCGCCCATTCGGAGCGGGTCTACTATCTCTGCGACTCCAGCAAATTCGGCAAGAGCTCCAGCTATATCATCTGCCGCCGGTGCGGCGTCACCGATGTGATCACCGACGGGGAGAAAACCGTCTGAACACCACTGTATGACAAAGCCCTGTGGGACTGCCGGACACGGCGGTCTCACAGGGTTTTATTGCTGCTTAAAAAATCCATCGAATGAGGTCTGCCGATAAAAAATAAACCCCGCCCTGCCAAAGTATGAAAGTCCCTCCATCGGAAATACTGTGTTCAGATACTCCGATTGAGGTGACAATATGCACAGCAAGGTAGAGATCTGCGGCATCAACACAGCCAAGCTCAAGGCGCTGAAAAGTGAGGAAAGCCTCGCTCTCCTGCGCAGGGTGCGGCAGGGTGACCGCGGGGCACGGGACGAGCTGATCGCCGGAAACCTGCGTCTGGTGCTCTCGGTTGTACAGCGCTTCAGCGCGCGGGGTGAAAACGCGGACGATCTGTTTCAGGTGGGGTGCATCGGCCTTATCAAGGCCATTGACAACTTCAATGTAGACCTGGACGTCAAATTTTCCACCTACGGCGTCCCCATGATCATCGGAGAGATCCGCCGCTACCTCCGGGACAACAGCACCATCCGCGTCTCCCGTTCCCTCCGTGACACCGCATACCGTATCCTTCAGGCCAAGGAGGCCTACACCTCCCAGCACCAAAAGGAGCCCACCGTGGACGAGCTTGCAAAAATGCTGGAGCTGCGGCGGGAAGATGTGGTGGCCGCCATGGATGCGGTGGTGGATCCCGTCTCCCTCTTTGAGCCGGTGTACACCGACGGCAGCGACACCGTATGCGTCATGGACAAGGTGCGGGACGACAAAAACACAGACGCCGCCTGGTTGGACCGGATCGCCCTTGAGGACGCCATCAGCCATCTGAGCGAGCGGGAACGCCGCATCCTGCTGCTGCGTTTTTTCCAGGGCAAGACTCAGATGGAGGTCTCCTCTGAGGTGGGCATCTCTCAGGCTCAGGTCTCCCGGCTGGAGAAGAACGCGCTGAAGCAGATCCGCAAGGAGCTTTGAAGCTCACATCATGCTCAAAATCTCCCGCTTCAGACGGCTGATGATCCGCTTCTCCAGCCTTGAAATGTAGGACTGTGAGATGCCGAGCAGTTCCGCCACCTCCTTCTGGGTGCGCTCCTCCCCTCCGTCCAGTCCGAAGCGGAGGGTGATGATGACCTGCTCTCTCCGGCTGAGACGGCCCACCGCGTCAAAAAGCAGACTGCGCTCCACATCATCCTCCACCGGCTTTTCGATCACATCGCTGTCCGTCCCCAGCACATCGGAGAGCAGCAGCTCGTTGCCGTCCCAATCCGTGTTCAGCGGTTCATCCAGCGAGACTTCGCTGCGGCGGTTGGCATTTTTGCGCAAAAACATCAGGATCTCATTTTCAATGCAGCGGGAGGCATAGGTGGCCAGCTTGATGTTCTTCTCCGGCTGATAGGTCTCCACCGCTTTGATCAGCCCGATGGTCCCAATGGAGATCAGGTCCTCGATCCCCACACCCGTGTTTTCAAACCGGCGGGATATGTACACCACCAGGCGCAGATTGTGCTCAATGAGGCTGCTTCTGGCCTCATCCCGTCCCTCGCCGTCCGCCAGACAGCGCATCAGCCGTCCCTCCTCCTCCCGGCTCAGCGGCGGCGGGAGCGTATCGCTCCCGCCGATGTACATCAGCGTTCCGGGGAGCGCAAAGCCAAGGGACGCCATCACATGGTAAAAACGGGCGTAAACATCCTGTCCCGTCATCTTATAAACCTCCTATAAGCGCTTGATAGCCCTCGCCCACCGGCGTGGGCGAGAGCGCAATGAGCAGTTTTCCCAGGGGCTTCCCGCGGGCGGTCACCGACTGCGAGCGCAGTGCCAGCAGCAGTCCCCGCTCCACCCCCACCGCGCGGTAGGGCACCAGGACGGCGCTCAGTCCGGCGCCGGCGCAGCGCCGGACCGCTTCAATGGGATCGCGAGGGTCTGTCCCTTCGGGCAGCAGGAAGGCAAATCGCTCCGCCTCCGCCACCACCACCGGACGATTATTCGCAGGATCGGTCAGCGTATGCCCTGTATCCATCAGTGCTGTCAAGCCGATACACCTGTCAGCAATCT
>JAQXJQ010000056.1 GCA_029009035.1 Oscillospiraceae bacterium
GCTCTAAAACGGGGATACCGATCGGAGACAAACCGACGGGGCTGCTGCAGAAGAAGCATTCTGCAGCAGCCCCGTTTCTTATTCTGCGGGAATGACCTGATTGTCCGCCAGGATCTCCGGCTTGTATTTCATGCTGTCCGCCTCGGTGATGGGTCGTACCACCCGGCAGGGGACGCCGGCGGCAAAGGAGTTGGCGGGGATGTCGTGGGTGACCACGCTGCCCGCGCCGATGACGCAGTTGTCCCCGATGGTGACGCCGGGGCAGACCGTGACATTGGCGCCGAACCAGCAGTCGTTGCCCACGGTCACGGGCTTAGCGTAGCACAGGTGCCTGCGCTGTCCGTCGGCGTCCAGCATCTCCCGCCGCTCATGGGGCAGCAGGGGGTGAATGGGGGTCACGATGGTGGTCCCGGGGCCGAAGTTGCAGTTGTCCCCGATGGTGACGGCGGCGTCGTCCTGAATGGTCAGGTTGAAGTTGCCGAAGAAGTTTTTACCGATTTTCGTGTGCTTTCCGTAGTGGAAATAGACCGGGCCCTGGATGAAGCTGCCCTCGCCCAGTTCCCCTACCATTTCGGCCAGGATGGCCTCGCGCTTCTCCACCTCGTCCTCATAGGTGGCGTTGTAGTCCACATTCAGGTTGTGGGTTTTCAGCTTAAGGGCCTTCAGCTCCTCCACAAGGGGACAGAACAGGATGCCGGCGCTGATTTTTTCTTCTTCTTTCATGGCCTGAGCCTCCCTGCACAGCTCAGCGGGCGCCGGTGGAGCCAAATCCGCCGACCCCGCGGACGGTATCATCCAGCTCCTCGGCCACCTCAAAGGCGGCGGTGAGATAGGGGGCGATGACCAGCTGGGCGATGCGGTCGCCGCTGCTGACGGTTCGCTTCTCCCCGCTGTGGTTGTGGAGGGACACCATCAGCTCCCCACGGTAGTCCGCGTCGATGACGCCCACCTTGTTGGCGGGGGCGAGACCCTGCTTGGTGGCAAGGCCCGAGCGGGCATAGACCAGCCCCACATAGCCCTTGGGAATGGCCAGGGCCAGCCCGGTGTGGATGAGCACGGTCTCGCCGGGGGCGATGGTCACGGGGCCGTCGGTGAGGGCGTACAGGTCGGCCCCGGCGGCGTCGGCGGAGCCGTAGGCGGGCACCTTGGCCCGGGGGTCCAGCAGTTTCACGGATACAGGTGCGGTCATGGGGAGTCCTCCTTGCGTTTTTTGCCATTTTATCATACCGGAAAAGAAATGTAAAATAGAACATCTGTTTGACTTTTGGGGGCAGATGGGGTATACTGTGGACAAAGGGGGTGAGAAGATGGACCGGGTGATCTTCCACTGTGACTGCAACTGTTTTTACGCGTCGGTGGAGCTGCTGAGCCATCCGGAGCTGCGGGAGCGGCCGGTGGCGGTGTGCGGCGATCCCGAGAGCCGCCACGGCATTATCCTGGCCAAGAACGAACCGGCCAAGGCCTTCGGCGTCAAGACCGCCGAGACCATCTGGCAGGCGAAGAAGAAGTGCCCCGGTCTGGTGCTTCTCCCCGCTCACCACAAGCTCTATGAGGAGTACTCCCGCAAGGTCAACGCCATCTATAACCGGTTTACCGACCTCATCGAGCCCTTTGGCATCGACGAGAGCTGGCTGGATGTGACCGGCACCCTCCACCTGTTCGGAGGCGACCCTGTGGCGCTGGCCGACCGCATCCGGGCCACCGTCCGGGCGGAGCTGGGCCTCACCATCTCGGTGGGGGTGTCCTTCAACAAGATCTTCGCCAAGCTGGGCAGCGACTATCAAAAGCCCGACGCCACCACCCTCATCTCCGTGGAGAATTTCCGCACCCTGGTCTGGCCTTTGCCGGTGACCGATCTGCTCTTTGTGGGCCGGGCCACCGCCGGCGTGCTGAAGCAGTACGGGGTGGACACCGTCGGCCAGCTGGCGGAGTTTGACCGGGACGCCCTCGTCGCCCTTCTGGGCAAGCAGGGCGGACAGCTCTGGAACTACGCCAACGGGGCGGAGAACAGCCCGGTGGCGCCTGCGGGACTGTATGTACCGCCGAAATCCGTGGGCAGCGGCTCCACCTTCCCCCGGGACCTCACCACCCGGGAGGAGATCCACCGGGGCATCGCGGTGCTGGCGGACGAGGTGGCCGCCAACCTGCGCCGCCACCGGCTGAAGGCGGGCACCGTGCAGATCACCATTCGCGACCCGAACTTCAAGGATATCTGCCGGCAGCGGCCGCTGGATGTGCCCTCCTGCACCGCCAGAGAGATCACCCGGACGGCCATGGACATTCTGGAGCGCAGCTGGAGCCATGGCGCGCCCATCCGCGCCCTGACGGTCACCGCCCACAACCTCGTGGGGGAGGACCAGGTGTCCGAGCAGATGGGACTGTTCGATGCCCAGGCGCCCCGGCGGAGGGAAAAGGCGGAAACGCTGGAGCGTACCATGGACGCCATCCGGGCCAAATACGGGCCGGGCGCCCTCACCAGCGGAGCGCTGGTCAAACCGCCGGAAAAGCCGGAGGAGGACGACGGGATCACCGCCTTTTGAGGAAAAAATACAGACAGTAAAAACGATGCCGGAGTGTGATCTCCGGCATCGTATTTTATGGCGCGGCGGCCCTCACCGGCCGCCGTGGAGCTTCCGGTAGTCCATGGGGCTGAACTCGTAGGCGTCCCGGAAGGCGTCCACAAACCGGCGGACATTGCTGTAGCCCACCTGCTCCGCGATCTCGTAGGTCTTCAGATCCGTGTCCAGCACCGGATGGATGGCGTGGTCCATGCGCACCCGCCGGCCTCTTGTCCTGTTTTTTTAGCCGTTCGTGTTACAGAGGAATCCTGACGGAGCTTATGTCCCCTGTTTGCGCACCAGCTGTCTGGTGCGCCACACGCCGCTGTTCCAGCGGAAAAGAAACAGCACCGCCCGGATACATTCATCGGCGGCCTGACCGGCCCAGATCCCCACCAGCCCCAGACCGAGCACATGACCCATCAGGAAGCCGCCGCCCACGCTGACCAGCCACGCGCTGACCACGCAGATGGCGATGGGGAACCGGATATCCCCGCAGGACTGCAGACAGCGGCACATCACGATGTTGACCGCCCTGCCCATCTCCAGGGGGATCTCCACCAGCATCACCCATTTGCACAGCTCCAGCACATCCGGGTCTTTGGTAAACAGGCTGTACACCGGCCTTGCAGACAGGAAGAGCAGGACCGATACGAGGGTGGAAATGAGCAGCGCCCGGTGCAGAGTGTACCGGACGGTGCGGTCCACTTCTTCGGCCTCTCCCGCGCCCATGCGGTTGGCCGCCACCACCTGAGCCGCCTGGCCGATGGCGGAGGCAAAGGTGTAGGACAGCATGGCGAACATATTGGCGTACACCTTGGTGGTCACCACATACAGCGGGAGCATATTGCAGAACACCTGCAGCACCAGCTGGCTGGCGTTGTAGGACAGGGACTCTCCTCCCGCGGGCAGACCGATGCGCAAAAGGGTGCGCAGCTGCCAGATGGGGAAGGGACGCAGAAACTTCCGGGACAGCATTCCGGGGAACCGGCGGACAAAGAGGGCCGCAATGGCGATCACGCCTGCCAGACGGCTGAGGTCGCTGGCAAGGGCTGCGCCCGCCGCACCCATGGCCGGCAGACCGAAGGCGCCGTTGATGAACACCGCGTTGCCCGCAATGTTGAGCACATTCATGCTCACGGAGATGATCATGCTTTCCTTCATCATCTGGTTGCTGCGGAAAAAGGCGGTGAAGGTCAGGTAGACCGCCTGCAGCAGCATACCTACGGAGAGGATGCGGGTGTACCGGCAGGTCTCCTCAAATATTTCCGGGTCCACCTGCATCACGCGGTAGATGGGCTCCGCCAGACCCAGCAGCAGCGCCATGACCAC
>JAQXJQ010000057.1 GCA_029009035.1 Oscillospiraceae bacterium
GGAGAGGGCACAAATTAGCCCTCTCCGTCAGCGGCTCGTTCCTCACACGCCGACAGCTCTCCCAGAGGGAGAGCCAAGGGGCGCGCCGAGGTCGTCGCGCCCCACGGAAGCGAACCAACAAGAACAGGCGCCTCCCCAACGGGGAGGCGCCTGCCACGATCTCCGGCATTACACGCCAGCCAGGATACGGATGAACAGAATGCCCATCACGCCCACCACCGCCAGGCTGGCCCAGGCGTCCAGCCACCGCAGGGCGGAATGGGTCTTGTGCTCCCGGCGGACGCGGGGCTCCGGGGTCACGGGCGATTCCATGGCCTCGTCCACGCCCTCATACCACTGCTCCTCCAGGCGGGCTTCCTCTTCCCTGTCCGCCTTCCATGCGGTCAGGTCAATGACCTTGCCGCCGGCGGGCTTCTTCTGCTGCGCCTTGCGCACGCAAACCAGCTGACGGGGTGCGGCTTCCCCGCTGACCTTCCGGACGGCGCCGCCCTCCGCCACGATCTCACGGGCAGTCAAAGTGATGTAAGTAGTTTCCATGCTCAAGACCTCCTTTGTTGTGAGCTTAGCATATCCCATCGGGTGTCCCATAAAACGGACATTTCCCGAGTTCTCAATCGAACTTTTGTTTGATAAAAAGAATATAATACATTTGTTCGAATTTGTCAACAGGGTTTTCGAATGTTTGTTCTAATTTTGCGCAAAAAATTTCCCCGCAGATATGATCTGCGGGGAAATGCTGTTTTTGGATCAGAGATAGTTCAGGGGGTTCACGGTGCGGCCGTTGATGCGGATCTCAAAGTGGAGGTGGGGGCCGGTGGTGGTGCCGGTGAGACCGACCTTGGAGATGGGCTGACCCTGATACACCCGGTCGCCCACATTGACCAGGATCTGGGAGTTGTGAGCGTAGTAGGTCTTGCTGCCGTCGTCGTGGGTGATGATGACCAGCTTGCCGTAGCTGCCCTTCCAGCCGGCATAGGTGACCTTGCCGCCGTCAGAGGCTTTCACGGTGGTGCCGTAGGCACAGCCGATGTCGATGCCCAGATGGAAGTCGCGGCTGCCAAACAGGGTGCGCCAGCCGTAGCCGGAGGTCACGCGGCCGCTCACGGGCCACTTGTAGTAGCCATTGGAGGCGGTTTTGGGTCTGGGGGTGGTGCCGGTGTACACATAGGTGATGGAAGGCTCCTCGATGATGTGGGTCTCCAGGACCTCACGGCCCACTTCGAAGCCGTTGACATAGATGACGTCGGCGTTCAGCAGGGCCAGACCGTCCTTACCCTGCTCCTTCACGGAGGTGTTGCCCACATAGAGGTTGGGGGTCTCGATGTACTCGATGGGGCTGGCGAGGACGGACTCGTAAGTCTCGTTGGTGTAAGTACGCACGGAGAGGAAGGGCACGGCCTGCTGAATGATCAGCTCCTGACCCACCCAAATCTTCGCGGGGGTGACATCGGGGTTGAGCAGGGACAGGTCCTGGGGGCTCATCTCCAGGGCGTAGGCGATCTGGTTGAAGGTGTCGCCCTTTTGCACCTCGTAGCGGGCCTCTTCCACGGTGCAGGCGGTGAGGGTGTCGTACAGGTCATCCAGGCAGAAGACGGTGTTGGAGGGAAGCTCCACGGGGTAGATCACCACATCTTCCACAAAGTCAAAGCTGAGGGTATCGTCGGTCAGATAGGGCTCGGCGACCCGGTCCAGCAGAGCGGTGAGCTCCGCCTCGGTGGCCGCGTAGCCCAGCTCCGCGCCGTCCACGGCGATGGCGTAGGCCTCGGTGAGAGCGCCGGCGCTGGCGAACATCAGCTCCTCCATCTGGTTCATGTCGGAGATCTCGTCGGTGAGGATGGGGGTGAGCTCGATGTCGGAGCCATAGGAGTACTCCTCGCCCAGCAGGCTGGAGGCGCGCATCTCCAGATGGGCCACCATGGTGTCCACATCGTCCTCGCTGGCCACAACGCCCACCTCCACGCCGTCCACGGTGAGGGCGTAGGCGGGGGTGTACATTCCGTTAATCACCATAGCGCCAACCACGGTCACGGCGAGCACAGCGTAGAAAAGGGGAGAGACGGGATGCTTGGCGACGGCGCCGCTCACGCGCTCCCACCCGGGGAGCAGGCGCACACGCAGGCGCTCGGCCAGGGCCAGCACCTTCAGTCCTCTGCGGCGAAGGGCGGTATACACTTTGCCGTGCTGCCGGTCATTTCGATGTCCGATCACAGGTAGGCCTCCAGTCAGAATAAAGTGGGGCGGTCAGCTTCCGCCGCCAAAACCTCGGGAGAGGATGGTTACAAAATAAAGCATGAAGATTACAAAACGGTAACAATGGTATCCTACACCTTTTTTGGGCTTCCGTCAAGTCAAAAATGCCGCCGGGAAGGGGGAATGTCCAACAAGAGGGGGGTATATCTTGTTGTTTTTTGCCGAAAAGGTCGAGAAAGGCCACAGTTTGTAGACAGCTCGGCGATACGCACAAAAACAGGAATTAATTTTTGTGAAAGGGGACAGGGCCTTGACAGCTTTCCCGGGAAAGGCTAAAATAGGTCGAACCGCAGCGCAAAGGAGTGCCCGTCCCGCGGACGGGCCAAATAAGTCACAGGGGCGCCGGAGGCAACTTCGGCTGAGATGTGGGGCGTAGTGCCGCTCCCGGTCCCTCATACCTGATCCGGATAATGCCGGCGTAGGAAGTGCAAGCGACAACCGCCATTGTCGTTCTTTCGTACCGCATTGCATCCGAATGCTTTGCGGTATTTTTAACAAGGAGAGAATGACAATGAAATCTCACAACGCGATCCGCGCTCTTGTGGAGGGCGCAATTTTCGTGGCTCTGGCGGAGATCCTGGGCTACATCAAGATCTGGCATATGCCCGAGGGCGGCTCCGTCTCCCTCATGATGCTGCCTCTGGTGGTCTACGCCCTGCGCTGGGGCCTGGGCCGCGGTCTGCTGGCCGGTCTGGTGCTGGGCATTCTGGACTTTATGCTGGGCGGCGGCATCGCCATCGGCTGGCAGTCCATCCTGGGCGACTATGTGGTGGCCCTGACCGCGCTGGGTCTGGCCGGCGTGGGCCATAAGAAGGGCATGGGCGGTGTGATCGTCGGCTCCGTGGTGGGCTGTCTGGGCCGATTCATCTCCCTGTGGGCCACCGGCGCGCTGCTCTGGGGCGAGTACATGTACGATATCTACGGCCTGCCCATGACCAACGAGTGGGTCTATTCCTTCCTGTACAACCTGCCCGCGCTGGTCTCCGGTGTGCTCACCGTGATCATCTGCGTGGTGCTGTACAACATCCGTCCTCTGCGCAAGTACATCCTGGGCGGCGACATTCAGGGATAACTGATTTTTGAGGGGGGTTCCCGGTGGGAAAGTTTGACGGCGTGCTCTTTGCCAGTGATTATGACGACACCTTATATAACCTGCAGCTCACCGTCTCCCGGGAAAACCATGAGGCCATCCGCTATTTCATGGACAACGGCGGATATTTCACCGTTGCCACCGGCAGGGCCCACCGGACCTTTACCCCCCAGATCCAGCGGGAGCGGCTGGAATTCAACGCTCCGGTGGTTCTGTCCAACGGCGCGTGCATCTACGATTACGAGGCGGACCGCTATCTGGTGGAAAATCCCCTGGGGGAGGAAATGAAGGCGCACATGGCGGAGGTGAGCCGGCAGTTCCCCGAGCTGGGGTTTGAGTCCTACCACGGGGACGACGTCTATGTGTGGAACCCCAACTGGGTCACCCATCGGCATCTGGGGCGCATGGGCATCCCCTATACCCAATGCGGGGTGGAGGAGATGCCCACCCCCTGGTCAAAGGTGCTGTGCCAGCAGGAGCATGAGTATCTGGAGCAGGTGAAGCAGTGGATCGGGCAGCGGTTTGAAGGCTGCTGCGAGGCGGTGTTCTCCAACCCCTACTATCTGGAGCTGACCGCGCCGGGGTGCAACAAGGGCACCATGGTGGCGGAGGTGGCCCGGCGGCTGAACATTTCCCGGGAAAACATCTACTGCATCGGGGACAATTCCAATGACATCCCCATGCTGCAGATCTCAGCCATCCCCTTCGCCCCCGCCAACTGCTCCCGGAGCGTGCGGGACTTCGGCGCCCGGATTTTGCCCCACTGCGACGACCACGCCGTGGCCCGGGCCATCGAAATTCTGGACGGTATCTATTAAACAAGGAAGCCTCCCGCACCGAATACGGTGCGGGAGTTGTTTTTTTCGGCGGAACAGAGTATAATTGTCCCACAAAAACACCAAAACAGGGGAGGGAACGGAGATGATCGCAGTGATCGGCGGCGGAGCGGC
>JAQXJQ010000058.1 GCA_029009035.1 Oscillospiraceae bacterium
GACGGGTATAATGAGGGCGGTGGGCCGCCCACCGGAAAAATTTTTCAAAAATATCAAACTTTTCTCAACCGTTTCCTTCTCCGCAGGGTATTACAGGTAAAGGAGGTGAGCCGATGAACACAGACGAACGCACGCTGGCGGTGGAGCGCTGGGGCGACATGGTATGGCGGCTGGCGCTGGCCCGCACCGCCAATGTGAGCGACGCGGAGGATGTGTTTCAGGAGGTATTTCTCCGCTACTTCCGCAGTGAAGACAAGCTGACCGGCGACGAGCGCCGAAAGAACTGGCTCATTCGCTGCACCCTCAACCGCTGCAGCAGCCTGTTCTCCTCCCCCTGGCGGCGAAAGACCGTCCCCCTTGAGACCGCCGCCCGGATCGGAGTGGAGGACGAGTACCGGGAGGTGTACGCCGCCGTGCTGGCCCTGCCCGCCAAGTACCGCGCCCCCGTCCACCTCTACTACTATGACGGGCTGTCGGTGGCGGAGATCGCCGACACCCTGTCTCTCCCTCCGGGGACGGTGAAATCCCACCTGTCCAAGGCCAGAGAGCTGCTCCGGGACGCATTGAAAGGAGATTGGAACGATGGAACGATATAAAAAGGCCAACGAGGGCATCCACGCCCCCGACCGGCTGAAAAAGGCTGCCGCAAAACCCCGAAACCGCAAAACCGTGGGGTGGGTGAGCGCTGTGGCCGCCGTGCTGGCGGTGGCCATTCTGGGGGGCATCCTGCTCCATCCCGGCAGCAGCCCCGTTGTGGTCACCGCCAATGCCGCCGCCATTTATGAGGCCACATACCCCGAAATGCCCCGGTATCCCTCGGAGGACAAGATCCTGTCCGGCGAGGACGATTATGACAAGTGGTGGCAGGCCCGGCGTGAGCGCCGGACCGCGCTGGAGGGCGTGTATCAGCGGGGAGGGCTAACCGCCTTCCACACCGCCACCATGGCGCAGTTCCTCTCGGACAGCGGGAGCGAAAACCGGGTCTACTCCCCCCTGAACGTCTACATGGCGCTGGCCATGCTGGCGGAGACCGCCGGGGGCGAGAGCCGTCAGCAGGTGCTTGACCTGCTGGGTGTGGGGGATATTGAGGCGGTGCGCAGGCTCTCCGCCGCCCTGTGGAACGCCAACTACTGCGACGACGGCGCGGCGACCTCCATTCCCGCCGCATCCCTGTGGCTCAACAAGGATGTGACCTATGTGGACAAGACCATGAAGCAGCTGGCGGACACCTACCACGCCTCCTCCTACCGGGGAGAGATGGGCAGCGCGGAGTTCGACAAGGCCCTGCAGGATTGGCTCAATGAGCAGACCGGCGGACTTTTGCAGGAGGCGGCCGGGGAGGTGGAGATGCCCCCGGAGACCATTCTGGCGCTGGCCGCCACCCTCTATTACAAGGTGCGGTGGGACAGTGAATTTTCACCGAACCGCAACACCAAAGAGGTATTCCACACGCCCAACGGCAGCGTGACCGCCGAGTTTATGCATCAGAGCGGCACAGGGGCCTACTACTGGGGCGAGAAGTTTTCCGCAATCCAGCGCAGCTTTGTGGAAGGCGGCTCCATGTGGCTCATTCTCCCCGACGAGGGCGCGACCCCCGACGAGCTGCTCCGGGACAGCGAAGCCATGGCCTTTATGACCTCCGAGTCCAAGTACGATTGGGAAAAACAGAAGTGCCTCATGGTCAACCAGTCCATCCCCAAGTTCGACGTGACCTCCACCATCAGCCTGACGGAGGGGTTGAAGGCCCTTGGCGTCACCGACGTGTTTGACGCCCGGCGCGCCGACTTCTCCCCCATGACGGAGGATGTGCAGACCGTGGTCCTCTCCCAGGCCACCCATTCCGCCCGGGTGATGATCGACGAGGAGGGCTGCACCGCGGCGGCCTTTACCGTGATGCTGGAATGCGGCGCCGACATGCCCCCCGAGGAAGAGGTGGATTTCGTGCTGGACCGTCCGTTCCTGTTCCTCATTGAGAGCGAGACGAACCAGCTGCTCTTCACCGGCGTGGTAAATCAGCCTTGATGGCGGCATAAGCCCAAACAAAAACACAGAAGCGGATCGCTCACCGGCAGGTGGGCCATTCGCTTCTGTGTTTTCTTTTATTCCCCGTGGGGCAGGCGAAGCTCCGCCACCCAGGGCGCGCCCATCTGGTTGAGGCGGGAGACATGGCGGATAATGGCGACCTCATCCTTCCGCTCCATGAGGTAGGCGATGAGGGCCTTGTTGAGCCTCTCGCTCTCCGGGAGGGTCCGGATCACCCGGCTGCAGAGCAGCTCGGCGCCGCTGTCGTCCTCCAGCGCCCGCATACGCGCCAGCGCGTCCAGCGCCAGGGACTCGAACTCCTTCTCATAATAG
>JAQXJQ010000059.1 GCA_029009035.1 Oscillospiraceae bacterium
CGCCCTGTTTGATGTGATGAACCCCGCCTATATCGCCGAGGCTCCCATCACCTTCGTGACCAAGGGTATTTACGGTCTGGTGGCCGGCCTGATGTTCGTCAAGGTGTTCAAGCGCCGCAGCAACTACGGCACGGAGGTGGCCTCCTCCGCCTGCGCCGCGGTGGCATATATTGTCATCTATCTGGCCAAGAACTTTTTCTACAACAATATGTTCCTCCACGGGATGAGCGCCGACGCGGCGCTGGTGGCCATGCTGGAGAAGGTGCCCTCCTCGCTGTTCAACGGCGCGGTGGCCGTCATCTTCGCCCCCATTCTGGGCGTGGCCATCAATCAGGCAATGAAAGCAGCTCATCAGCTGAAGGATTGAGTGAACGATAAAAACCGCCCTATGGCAAAAGCCATAGGGCGGTTTCTTTGATTCTGGGATTATTCGGCGGAGATCATGTAGTAGTACACGGGCTGACCGCCGCGCTGGAGCACGATCTCGGCGTTGGGGCACAGGCGCTGGAAGACCTCCAGGGCGCCGGCGGCGTCCTGCTCGGTCACATCCTCGCCGTAGAAGATGTTGATAAACTGGGCCTCCTGCTGGGACTGGGCGGAAGCCAGCTTCTCCAGCAGGGCGCTCAGATCCTGCTCGGTGCCGAAGAGCTGGCCGTCGGCCAGAGCCATATAGTCGCCCTGCTTGATGGCAAAGCCGTCGAAGTCGGAGTCACGGGCGGCATAGGTGACCTCGGAGGTGCGCACGCCGGCCATGGCCTCCTTCATGGCGTCGATGTTGGCCTGCACATCGGCGTCGGGGTCCATGAACATCATGGCGGTGATGCCCTGAGGCACGGTGCGGGTGGGGATGACCACGATCTCCTTGCCCTCGATGAGGCCCACGCACTGCTCGGCAGCCATGATGATGTTCTTGTTGTTGGGCAGGACAAAGACCACCTCGGAGGGGGTCTTTGCGATCTCGCGGAGGATGTCCTCGGTGGAGGGGTTCATGGTCTGACCGCCGGAGATGACGCCGTCCACGCCCAGGTCGCGGAACAGGGAGGCCAGGCCCGCGCCGGCGCACACGGCCACCACGCCGTACTTCTTCTCGGCGGGCGCGATGCCGGACTCGTCGCTGTGGCCGTTCTCCAGCTCCTCCTCCACGGCGTCCAGATCGTCGGTGCTCTGAACATGGCGGCCGGCGGCCAGATCCTCGGCCTGGGTGCGCATATTCTCGATCTTGGCCAGCTCCAGCGTGCCGTACTTCTGGGCCTCGGTGAGGGCGGCGCCGGGACTGTTGGTGTGGACATGGACCTTGAAAGCCTCGTCGTCCTCGCCGATGACCAGACTGTCGCCGATGCTCTCCAGATAGGTGCGGAAGCCGTCCAGAGGCAGACCGGTGTTGGTCTTGCGGACGATGAACACGGTGTCGAAGGCGAAGGTGATGTCCTCCACGGACATGGCGGCGAAGTCGGCAGCCTCCTTGGCGGGGGCGTCGGAGTCGCTCTCGGGGGCGGCGATGCCGCGCATCTCATTGAGCATACCCTGCAGGATGATGAGGTAGCCCTTGCCGCCGGCATCCACCACGCCGGCCTTCTCCAGCACGGGGTTCTGGTGGATGGTCTCGGCCAGAGCGGCCTCGCCGGTAAGGATGGCCTGCTCCAGCACATACTCCACGCTGTTGTTCTCGCCGGCGGCCTCCACGGCGCGGTCGGCTGCCAGACGGGAGACGGTGAGGATGGTGCCCTCGGCGGGCTTCATGACGGCCTTGTAAGCGGTGGAAACGCCCTCCTTGAGGGCGGCGGCCAGAGCCGCGCCGTCGGCGGTGCTGTGCTCCTTCAGGCTTTTGGACAGGCCGCGGAACAGCAGGGACAGGATGACGCCGGAGTTGCCGCGGGCGCCTCTCAGCAGGGCGGAGGCGTTGGTGGCGGCGGCCTGACCGATGGAGGCGGTAGGCTTCTTTTTGGCCTCGGTGGCGGCGGTGCCGATGGTTAGGGACATATTGGTGCCGGTGTCGCCGTCGGGAACGGGGAATACATTCAGATCATTGATGCTCTGCTTCTGGGCGTTGATGGCCGCGGCGCCGTGGATGATCATGCGCTGAAACAGCGCACCGTCAATGATATCGATCATAATTCGGTTAGTTCCTTTCTCTTTGACAGTGGGGCTCAGCCGATGACCATGGAGTCCACACAGACATTGACGCTGCGCACCTCCACATTGGTCAGGCGATTGACGTTGTACTTCACTTCGCTCTGGATCGCGCGGCTGACGGCCATCAGATTGACGCCGTTGTCCACGATGATGTGCAGCTCGATGGAGATGGACTCGTCCTCGTTGTGGACGATCTTCACGCCCTTGGACATGGACTCGCGGCGCAGCAGATGGACCAGGCCGTCGGTCTTGGAGCGGAAGGCCATACCTTTCACGCCGAAGCAGCTGGTGGCCACAGCGCCGGTAATATTGGTAAAGACCTCGTTGGTCATACGGATCAAACCGTTATCATTTCGGATTTTCATGTTACCGATCCTTTCTTTGCCGTGTGGCGGGATTGGGACATACATATACATCAAAGCATTATATACGATTTTCATGGAAATTACAAGTGCAAAAAAAGCGCTGCGGCAGGGAAGGAAATTGTGAATTTTTTTCTGCAGCCATTGTATTTTGGCTCCGTATCGTGTAAACTGTTGTCACCGAAAACCAAAGGAGGAATGACGATGAAGGTTTTGCGCTGTGTGTTGAAGCTGGCCGCAGTGGCGGCTGTGGCTGCTGCCGCCGCCTATGCGGTGACCAAGTACTGGGACCGCATCGAGGATATGTTCTATGTTCTGGTGGGGAAGGTCAAGGACAAGAAGGTGGAGTATTTCCCCTCCGAGTACGAGGACTTCGCGGACTGATCTTTTCAAAATCTGAAAATGCCATCCGACGCCGGGTCGGATGGCATTTTTGCGTTATACTATACGGGAATGGGAGAAAAAGCGGGCAGACCGTGGCTCAGATCGGCAAAGAGGATATTGTCCGGCGGGAAAAAGGTAAATAAAACCAGCAACACGGCCAGCAGGGCGGTGAGGACGGCGCAGGCGGCGCCCACGCCGGGCCAGTCGCCCAGGGGCCACAGCAGCCGCGGCAGGAGAAAGCCCAGAAGCATGGACAGGGCATAGAGCAGCAGGTCGAACAGGAGCGCCCGTCCGCCCAGCACCCCATGATAAAGCCAGCTCACGGTCAGCATGACCGCGCAGGCAAAGAGCAGGGAGCACAGCCATGCCGTACGGCCCTGCCGGGCGGAGAGGATCAGACCGGAGAGCAGCAGCGGATAAAAGAGGATCTTCAGGTGTTCCCACAAGCTCTCCCGCACGGGGGAGAACAGGGCGGTGACGGGGGACGGGAACCGCTCATACAAAAAATGGAGCCCCACGCCCAGCGCCAGCGCCAGAACAAAGATCAGCCAAAAACGAAAAGACTCCCGTTTCATACCCAGTCCCTCCCGAGGTGTTGTTGACAGAGCATATGCATTTGTCCGGGGAGGTATGTTGGCATTTTTTTGTGCAAAAATTTCCGCTGCCGGAGAAGAAAGGCAGGCGCTTGCGGATGCTGCCAGCGGCGGCGGACATTGGCATGGTGAAACACCGCGCTTTCGGTCATATTAGAGTTGCGGAGCAATTCGCAGATCAACGAAACGAGAGGCGGTGCGTATGATTGAAAAGGAAAACAAGGCACTGGACACGGCTGACGACTGTGGTGCTGGCCATGGTGTTCAGCCTGTGGCCGGCGGCGGCAAGGGCGGGAGCCGCCACTGTGGTCCCGGTGGGGCGTGCCGTGGGTATCAAGCTCTTCTCCGACGGCGTTGTGGTGGTGGGCACTTCGGAAGTGGTGACGGAGGGCGGACGGGAAAACCCGGCCAAGGCCTGCGGACTTCGTGAGGGTGACATCATCACCCACATCAACTCCACCGAGGTGGACACGATTGAAGAGGTGACCGCCATGCTGCAGCAGCTGGAGGGGGAGAGCATGAGCATCCGCGCCATCCGGGACGACCGCACGCTGCACCTCACCGCCCGGGGTGTGTTCTGCCCGGCGGACAGCAGCTATAAGCTGGGCGCGCTCATCCGGGACTCCATGGCGGGCATCGGCACGGTCACCTACTACTGCCCGGAGACCGGGGCCTTCGGCGCGCTGGGCCACGGCATCAACGATGTGGACACCCAGCTGCTCATGCCCATGGAGAGCGGCGCCATCCTCCCCGCCAGGGTCTCCGGCGTGCAGAAGGGGAGAATGGGTGCGCCGGGGCAGCTGAAGGGAGTGTTCTCCGCGGAGCCGGCATTGGGTGAGCTGGAGGCCAACACTGCCTCCGGCGTGTTCGGAACACTGAGCGCGGGCAGCGAGCTTGGCGGGCTTGCGGTGGAGACCGCGGAGCGCACACAGGTGAAGGCGGGGGATGCCACTATCCTCAGCAATGTTTCCGGTGACGCCGTGGAGGAGTATGCCATCCGGATACTGAAGGTCTATCCCGCCTCCGCGGCGGCGGACGGGCGGGACTTTCTCATCGAGGTCACGGACCGGAGGCTCCTGGAGGCCACCGGCGGCATCGTGCAGGGGATGAGCGGCAGCCCCATCATGCAAAACGGCAGGCTGGTGGGCGCGGTGACCCATGTGCTGGTGGATGATCCCACCAGAGGGTACGGGATCTTCATCGGCAATATGCTGAACGCGGCGGGGTAAGAAAAAACGGGGCTGCTGCAGAGCATTCTGCAGCAGCCCCATTTTTTGTTGGTTTTATTCGTGCTCCATCAGACGGCGCATGACCTCGGCGTAGGCGTCCTCCACGCCGCCCAGGTCCCGGCGGAAGCGGTCCTTGTCCAGCTTTTCGCCGGTGGCGGAGTCCCACAGGCGGCAGGTGTCGGGGCTGATCTCATCGGCCAGAATAATAGTGCCGTCGGGAAGACGGCCGAACTCCAGCTTGAAGTCCACCAGGGTCACGCCGCACTGCGCCCAGAAGTCCTGCAGGTAGCGGTCCACCGCCAGAGCCAGCTCCCGGATGCGGTCGATCTCCTCCCGGGTGGCCAGCTTCAGGGCCAGGGCGTGGGAGGTGTTCAGCAGAGGATCGCCCAAAGCGTCGTTCTTGTAAGAGAACTCTACCACGGGGGCCTCGAAGGGGATACCTTCGTCCACGCCGTAGCGTTTGGAGAAGGAGCCTGCGGAGATATTGCGCACGATGACCTCCAGAGGGACGATGGTGACCTTCTTCACCAGGGTCTCGCGCTCGCTCAGCTCCTCCACAAAATGGTTGGGGATGCCGGCGGCGGCCAGACGGGCCATGAGCCGGTTGCTCATCTGATTGTTGATGACGCCCTTGCCCACGATGGTGCCCTTCTTGAGGCCGTTGAAGGCGGTGGCGTCGTCCTTGTATGCTACGATGAGCAGCGAGGGGTCGTCGGTGGTGTAGACCTTCTTGGCCTTTCCCTCATAAAGCAGTTCCTTCTTTTCCATGTTGAATGCTCCTCCTTGTCGCAATTCCATCGGAACGCCATAAAAAAGGGGACGCCGACCCAGAGGAAATCCCCAAGACCTCAGCGTCCCGTTCCGTGCTCATGATAAACCTGCACTCGCAGGTTGTCAACCGGTAACTTGCACGCCGGGGGCTGAAAACGGAAAAAATTGGTGAAAAGGAAAAAATCCTGCAAGTTTCCTATGGAAAAATGGTGGCAAGTGTGGTATAAATGTCGCATATGACTGCAACGAAAGGATGGATGTCCTATGAAATACGCCCCCGAAGAGGTTTTGCAGTACATCAGCGAGGAAAATGTGAAGTTCATTCGCCTTGCCTTCTGTGATGTGTACGGGCGGCAGCATAATATCGCCATTATGGCAAGCGAGCTGGAGCGGGCTTTTGCCTACGGGATCGCCATTGACGCCTCCGCCATCGGCGGGTTTGGCGGAGAGGTGCACTCCGACCTGCTCCTCCACCCGGACGCCTCCACCCTCATCCAGCTGCCCTGGAGGCCGGAGCAGGGAAGCGTGGCCCGGATGTTCTGCGACATCACCTATCCCGACGGCCGCCCCTTTGAGGCGGACGGACGGTATATCCTCCGTCAGGCGGTGGAAGAGGCGGCGGAGATGGGGGTCCGGTTCGCCATCGGATCCGAGATGGAGTTCTATCTGTTCCGGCTGGATGAGAACGGACTGCCCACCAGGATCCCCTACGACCATGCGGGCTATATGGACATTGCCCCCGAGGACCGGGGGGAGAATGTGCGCAGGGAGATCTGCCTGACCCTGGAGCAGATGGGAATTCAGCCCGAAAGCTCCCACCATGAGAGCGGCCCGGGCCAGAATGAGATCGACTTCCGCTACTCCGACCCCCTCACGGCGGCGGACAACGCGGTGACCTTCCACGCGGTGGTGAAGACGGTGGCCGCCCGCAACGGCCTGTGGGCGGACTTCTCTCCCAAGCCCATCCCCGACCGGGACGGCAACGGAATGCACATCAATGTGTCGGTCAAGGGGGAGCAGGGAGCCGATCTGCTGCCCCCCATGATTGCCGGTATCATGGAAAAGATCCGGGACATGACGGTGTTTCTCAACCCCTGTGAAGGCTCCTACGACCGCCTGGGCGTGGACAAAGCCCCGGCCTACATCACATGGTCCCGGGAGAACCGCTCCCAGCTCATCCGTATTCCCGCGGCAGTGGGGGAATACCGCCGCGCGGAGCTGCGTTCCCCCGACCCCATGGCCAACCCCTATCTGGCCTTCGCACTGGTGATCCGCGCCGCCCTCTATGGGATCCGGCACGGCCTTACCCCGCCGGAAGCGGCGGATTTCAACATCTTCCTGGCCAACGCCGATGTGCTGGCCCGGTATGAGAAGCTGCCCACCTCTCTGCGGGAGGCGGGAGCCCTGGCGAGGGGCAGCGGATTTATCCGGGAGCTGATCCCGGAGCAGATCATCGCGGCCTATTGCGGGCAGAAGTGAGAAAAATCCCCGGTGAAGGAGGTGGGGCGGCGTGGTGTTTCAGGAGAGGACGTACAGCGTCCTTCTGGTTTCCGCATCCGAAAAACTGAACAGTACCGTGCTGCCTCTGCTGCCTTCCACGGACTATTGGCCGGTGCACACGGTAAAAAGCGTGTCGGAGGCCCAGCGCAGGCTGCTGGAGCAGAGCTATGACATTGTGCTCATCAACGCGCCTCTGCCCGACGATTTCGGGCTGCAGCTGGCCATCAGCACCTGTGCCGGCAGCAGCGCGGGGGTGCTGCTGCTGGTACACAGTGATGTGTACAATGAGGTGTATGCCAAATCCGTGGTCCACGGGGTGGTGACCCTCTCCAAGCCCACCAGCCTCCAGATGATCGCCCAGAGCCTGCGGGTGCTGTGCGCCACCCGGGAGCGGCTGCGCTCCATGGAGGAGAAGCGGCTCACCGTGGAGCAGAAGATCGAGGAGATGCGCACGGTGAACCGGGCCAAGTGGCTGCTCATCGAGCATGAGGGTATGACGGAGGCGGAGGCCCACCGCCGCATAGAGAAGCAGTCCATGGACCGCCGATTGTCCAAGCGGGAGATCGCCGAACAGCTCATCCAAACTTACCAAACATAAAAAAGGCTGCTGCAGAATGTGCTTCGTTCTGCAGCAGCCTTTTCTGTTTGCCTCCGATCGGTATCGCCTTTTTGCGCTATGGGCACAGCCCGTGGTTGCCGTTTTCCAACGCAAAGGGCCCACGGCAGAAAACCTGCTGCGGGCTTGTTTTTCGTGGGGCGCGACGACTCGGCGCGCCAAAAAATTCTCTCCCGAAAAAGGAAAAGCTGTAAGCCGTGACCGAGGGATTGTTTCGCCTGCGGGCGAGTTTCTTTTTGCTCGTGCAAAAAGAAACCAAAAACACGCATAAGGGCTGCACCCTTATGTATCCCGCTTGCACACTTTGGAACCATCAACCATTACCGGCACACGAAATCGGATACAACGGCAGCTTCGTATTTGCTGCCGCACAGCTCTATGACAAACACACCCGGCGCCCCCTATACCGCGCCTGCTCAGGCGCTGTTCGGAACCCCCGTTCCCCCTATCGCATGAACGCAAGAGCCCGGTGCAGAACTTTCGCTCTGCACCGGGCTCTTTGTTGTTACTTCAGCTTGTTGATGCCGATCTCCATGCGGCGGAGGACTTCTTCGCGGCCCAGGATGCGGCACAGCTCCACAGCGCCGCCGGGGGTGACGGCCTTGCCGGCGATGGCGATGCGCAGGGGCCACATGAGGGTGGCGTTCTTCACACCCAGCTGCTCGGCCAGAGCGATCAGCGTGTCGTGGATGGTGTCCTGCTCCCAGTCGGGCAGGGCGGCGAGTACGGGGAGGGTCTTCTCCAGCATATCCAGAGAGACCTGGGCGTCGGTCTTGGACTTCTTGTTGGTGAACAGCTCCACGCCGTACTCGGGCAGAGCGTCGAAGAAATCCACCTTTTCGGGGATGTCGGTGAGCTTTTCGCAGCGGGCCTGGAGCAGATCGGCGATCTCGGCGGCGTCGTAGGCGGGGTTGGTGACCGCCTTGCGGATATAGGGCTCGGCCACCTTGGCGAAGGCGGCGGGCTCCATGCCGCGCAGATAGTTGGCGTTGAAGTAGGTCAGCTTCTCCATGTCAAAGATGGCGGGGGACTTGGAGATGCCCGCCAGATCGAATGCCTCGGCCAGCTCCTGCAGGGTGAAGAACTCCTGCTCGGACTTCTCTCCCTTGGGAGACCAGCCCAGCAGCGCCACATAGTTCAGAATGGCGTCGGTGAGGAAGCCCTGCTCCTTCAGATCCTCGTAGGAGGGATCGCCGTGGCGTTTGGACATCTTGTGCTGGGCGTCGCGCATGACGGGAGAGCAGTGGACATAGGTGGGGACCTCCCAGCCGAAGCCCCGGTACAGCAGGTTGTACTTGGGCGCGGAGGAGAGGTACTCGCTGCCGCGCACCACATGGGTGATGCCCATGAGATGGTCGTCGATGACATTGGCGAAGTTATAGGTGGGCAGACCGTCCCGCTTGAGCAGCACCTGATCGTCCAGATCCTTGTTCTCCACGGTGATGTCGCCGAAGGACACATCGTGGAAGGTGGTGGTGCCCTCGTGGGGGATACGCTGGCGGATGACATAGGGCAGGCCGGCGGCCAGCTTTGCCTCCACCTCCTCGGGGGTGAGGTCACGGCAGGGGTCGTCGGCGCGGTCGAACTCACCGGAGTCCTCCTCGCTCTCGGTCTTCTCGCAGAAGCAGTAGTAGGCGTGACCCAGCTCCACCAGCAGCCTGGCGTACTTGCCGTAGGTGTCACGGCGCTGGGACTGGATGTAGGGGGCCACGGGGCCGCCCACATCGGGGCCTTCGTCGTGGGTGAGGCCGCACTCCGCCATGGTGCGGTAGATCACATCGGTGGCGCCCTCCACCAGACGGCCCTGGTCGGTGTCCTCAATGCGCAGGATGAAGGTGCCGCCGGCGTTGCGGGCGATGAGCCAGGTGTACAGGGCGGTGCGCAGATTGCCCACATGCATATAGCCGGTGGGAGAGGGGGCGAAGCGGGTGCGGACTTTGCCGTGGGGGATCTTTGCCTCCATGTCGGCAAACCATTGCTTGTCCATAGCCATATCAAAAACCTCCGTTCAAGCGGCGGGAGATTGTCCCTCCGCTGTTCTCATAAGCGATAACAATTTATTATATGCAATTCCCGGTGAAATTGCAAGAGAGACGCCGGGTTCACAGGTGGGAAAAGGACTTGACCGGAGCCGGGGTGGGGGTGTGATCCCCGATCATTTTTTCCATCCAGACCATGTCGTACCATCTTCCGAACTTGAAGCCGCAGCGGTGGAAGTGGGCCACCGTTTCGTAGCCCATGCGGGCGTGGAACCGCTCGCTGTCGCCGGTGAGGTACTCGTCCCCGGCCTCCGGGTGGGCGATGCAGGCGTTG
>JAQXJQ010000060.1 GCA_029009035.1 Oscillospiraceae bacterium
GCCTGTGAACCCGGCGCCTCTCTTGCAATTTTACCGGAAATTGCATATAATAATGCGTACTGAACAAAGCCGTAAGTTTTGAAAGCGAAGGCTTTCAAGGCTAATTGGCTTTGTTCAAGAGCACGGGTTTTGAGCAAACCAGCCCAAAACCCGTGCACCTCTCGCTGAAACGCCCCGGCGTTCCAGTGAGAATACGCATTGTTACAATGTCTGAATTTTGCAAAATCAGCTAAAATGAGCTGTTTTTGCAAAATTGCGCGACTTTTTCCGCGCGAATAAACCGCTTCGCGGTTTATTCAGCAGACATTATAAAAGGTGTGTTAAGGAAATGACAAAACGGGGGGACGATGATTGCCGTGAGGAACGGGAAGAGCTGTTTTTTGCGGCGCCTTGTTTTGCCGGTCCTGACAACCGCACTGCTGCTCTGCGGCGGATGCGCGAAAAGCGCACGCACGGAATTTTTTGCCATGGACACCGTGATCACCATGGAATTGTCCGGCGGCAAAGCCCAAAAGGGGCTGGAGCTGGCCCGCGAAGAACTGCTGCGTTTGGATGCGCTGCTGTCCATCGAGGGCGCCGACAGTGAGATCGCCGCGCTGAACAGGGGAGAGAGGAGCGAGCTTTCTTCCGAGACCCTGTATTTGGTCGAGACTGCCGTGGAGCTTTCCCATGCCACCGGCGGTGCCTATGACTGCACCGTTCAGCCTGTGGTCGAGGCCTGGGGGTGGTACAGCGGTGAACCCGCGGTTCCTGACCAAGCGACATTGAAGCAAGCCCTGTCTCTGGTGGGAAGCGATAAGCTGACCCTGAATGAGAGGGGCGTTGACTTTGCGCTGGAGGGCATGGGGCTTGATTTGGGCGGTATCGGAAAAGGGTATGCCGCCGGATGCCTCAATCGCCTTCTGCGGGAGGCGGGCGTCACCTCCGGATGGATCTCCCTGGGCGGAAATATCCGCGCCATCGGGAGCAAGCAGGGGGGAGCGCCCTGGGTGATCGGAATTGCCGATCCCGATGATCCCTCCGCCTATCTCTGCGCCGTTTCGGTGCGGGATTGCGCGGTGGTCACCTCCGGGGACTATCAGCGCTGCTTTGAACAGGATGGGGTGCGTCTTCACCACATTCTGGACCCACAGACCGGCTGGCCCGCTCAGCTGGGGCTGCGCAGCGTCACGGTCGTCTGTGGTGATGATACGCTGGCGGACGGACTTTCCACAGCCCTGTTTGTCATGGGGCCGGAGAGAGCGGAAAATTTCTGGCGCAGCGGTCCCTATGAGTTTGAGGCCGTGTTCATCACCGGGGACGGCATCCGCGTGACCGAAGGCCTGGCGGACAGCTTCTCCTGTGATCGGAACTATGAGGTGGTATATCGTTGAGCAATAAGCGCTGGGCACTGTGCTTTTTGGCGGTGATCCTGATCTGCGCGGGAGTGATCGTCTGGCAAAGCCATGGCACAGGCTCCCGTGCGGTGGTCATCTCTCAGGACGGTGCGGTGATCCAAACCATTGATCTTGACAGGGTGAAGGAGCCCTATACCGTGACGATAGAGTGGCAGGGGGGACACAATGTGATCCTTGTCACCGGTCAAACGGTGGAGGTCACACAGGCTGACTGCGACAATCAGGTGTGTGTGGCCCATGGGCCGCTGAAGGGAAACGGTTCGCCCATTACCTGCCTGCCCCACCGATTGGTGATCTCCTGGAAGGAAAGCGGTGTGATCGGATGAAATCGACCAGGCGCCTGGCGCTGTTGGCGGCTTTGACCGCGGCCTCTCTGTGCGTGTTCGTGCTGGAGGCTCAGATCCCGCCGCTGATTCCCGCCGTTCCCGGGATCAAGTTGGGCCTTGCCAATGTGTTTACCCTCTTTACCCTTCAGGTGATTGACGCTCCTGCGGCCTTCGCTTTGCTTTTGGTCCGCGTCCTTTTGGGCGCTTTTGTGACGGGACAGGTCTCCGCGCTGGGTTACTCCCTGTGCGGGGGGCTTCTGTCCTTCTGTGTGCTGCTTCTGCTCCACCGTTTCTTCGGAGAGAAGCAGCTCTGGGCGCTCAGCGCGATTTGCGCCGCGGCCCATAACATCGGTCAAATCCTGCTCGCGGTGTTCATTTTGGGCAGTCGGGCAGTGTTTTGGTATTTGCCGGTCCTGTTGGTGTCCGCGCTCATCACGGGCTCCTTTACGGGATTGGCCTGTCAGCTGGTGCTATCCCGGCTGCGGGCAAGCAAATTTATGAGAGAGAAAAAATCGAATAGGAGATGAAATCATGGCATTAAAACTGCTGCACGGCGTCCATGCACCCCACCGTAAAAATACGGCGGACATGGCAGCCGTGACCATGGACTGTCCGGCATCGGTCACGATCCCCATGTCCATGCACATCGGTGCCCCGGCCAAGCCTCTGGTGAAAGTCGGAGATACCGTGACGGTTGGCCAGCTGATCGCTGAGGCCGGCGGTTTCGTATCTTCCCCGATCCATGCCTCTGTGTCCGGCAAGGTCAAGAAGATCGACGAAATCATGACCTCCTCTGGCCGCAAAACTCAGGCTGTGACCATCGAGTCCGACGGTCTGATGACCCCCTGTCCCGATCTGCAGCCCCCTGTGATCAACGACACCGCCGATTTCCTGAAGGCCGTCAGCGCCAGCGGTATCGTCGGCCTGGGCGGCGCAGGCTTCCCCACTCATGTGAAGCTCACCGTGAAGGATCTGAGCAAGATCGAGGCCATTATCGTCAACGGCGCCGAGTGTGAGCCCTACATCACTTCCGATACCCGCACCATGCTGGACCAGACCGACCTCATGTTTGAGGGCGCTCATCTGCTGCAGAAGTATCTGGAGGCCAAGCGCATCATCTTTGCCGTTGAGAACAACAAGCCCCAGTGCATTGCCAAGCTGGAGGCGCAGTGCAAGAAGGAGCAGGGCATGGAAGTTGCCGCGCTGCCCGCTATGTACCCCCAGGGCGGCGAGAAGGTCACCGTGTACCACACCACCGGCCGCGTTGTCCCCGAGGGCAAGCTGCCTCTGGATGCCGGCGCCATCGTGATCAACTGCACCACGCTGGCCTCCATCGCCAACTATGTGAAGACCGGTATGCCTCTGGTTGCCAAGTGCGTCACCGTGGACGGCAGCGCCGTGAAGGAGCCCAAGAATGTGATCGTCCCCATCGGTACCTCCATGGAGGATGTGTTCAACTTCTGCGGCGGCTTCAAGGCGGATCCCCGCAAGGTCCTGTACGGCGGCCCCATGATGGGCATTGCCGTGCCCGACCTTAACCAGCCCGTTATGAAGAACACCAACGCGATCCTGGCCTTTGCCGAGGACGGCGCTGTGCTGCCCGAGCCCACCGCCTGCATCAAGTGCGGCCGGTGCATTGCCCACTGCCCGCTGAAGCTGATGCCCGCCGAGATCGAGTCCGCCTTTGAGCGCGGTGATGTGGAGGGTCTGGCTGAGCTGAAGGTCAACATCTGCATGGAGTGCGGCTGCTGTTCCTTCATCTGTCCCGCCCGCCGTCCGCTGGTGCAGACCAATAAGCTGGCCAAGGGTCAGGTCATGGCCTACCTGAAGGCAAAACAAGAGAAGGAGGCGGCTAAGGTTTGAGCAACTTTATTGTTACCACCTCGCCCCACCTGCGTGCGAAGACAGATACTGCTTCTATCATGCGGGACGTGGTCATCGCTCTGGTCCCGGCGCTGATTGCCGCCGTGATCCTGTTCGGCTTCCGCGCACTGCTGGTCACCGTGGTCAGCGTGGTGTTCGCGGTGCTTACCGAGTTCGTCTATGAAAAAGCCTGCAAGCTTCCCGTTACCGTGGGCGACTGGTCCGCTGTTGTGACCGGTGTGCTGCTTGCTTACAACCTGCCTGTTTCCATCCCCCTGTGGCAGGCTGCCTTCGGCAGCATCGTGGCCATTCTGGTGGTGAAGCAGCTCTTCGGCGGCCTGGGCCGCAACTTTGCCAACCCCGCCATCGTGGGCCGTATCGTGCTGTTCCTGTCCTTCTCCAAGACCATGACTGCATGGACCGCGCCCAAGTTCGCGGTGGATGCCGTTTCCACCGCCACTCCGCTGGCCATCATGGGCAACGGCGGCGAGGTCCCCTCTCTGCTGCATATGTTCCTGGGCGTCAAGGGCGGCTGCCTGGGCGAAGTCAGCGCGCTGGCTCTGCTCATCGGCTTTGTGTATCTCCTGGTGCGCAAGGTCATCACCTGGCACACCCCCGTGGTGTTCGTGGCCACCGTGTTTGTCCTGTCCTTCCTGGTGGGCGGCTTTGACGCCATGTATGCCCTGAACCAGATTCTGGCCGGCGGCCTGATGCTGGGCGCCATCTTCATGGCCACCGACTACGCCACCACCCCCTCCACTTCCAGTGGCCGCGTGATCTTCGGCCTGGGCTGCGGCATCCTCACCGTGATGATCCGCCAGTGGGGCAGCTACGCTGAGGGCGTGTCCTTCGCCATCCTGTTTATGAACATCCTGACCCCCTATGTCTCCAAGTGGACCCGTACCAAGCCTTTTGGAGGTGTGAAAGCATGACACGGAAAACTTTGATCAAGAGCATTGTGGTCCTGGCCGTGATCTGTCTGGTCATCTCCGGTGCTCTGGCTGTGGTCAACAGCTTTACTTCTCCTCTCATTGAGGCCGGCAAGGTCGAGCGCGAGACTGCCAGCCGCCAGCTGGTCCTGCCCGAGGCCGTGGATTTTGAGCTGCTGGAGAACGATGCTATGCCCGCTTCCGTTACCGGCGCCTACAAGGGCGTGAACGCCGCCGGCGAGACCGTCGGTTATGTGTTCACCGCCGGCAACAAGGGCTTTGACGGCACCATCGTTGTCATGACCGCCATTGATAACGAAGGCAAGATCGTCCGGGTGGCCACCATTGATGTGACCTCCGAGACCAGCACCCTGGGCGGTCAGACCGCCAAGGAGTTCTACACCGAGCAGTACACCGGTAAGGACGGTTCTCTCTCCGGCGTGGATGCCATCTCCGGCGCTACCATTACCTCCAAGGCTTATGAGCTGTGCGTCAAGGACAGCTTTGCCGCCTACGACATTGTGAAGGAGGGCTGACTGACATGAAAAATAGTAAGCTCGCCATTCTTCTGAAGGGCCTCATCCGTGAGAACCCTGTTCTGGTCCTGATTCTGGGCACCTGCCCCACGCTGGCCGTGTCCACCTCCGTGACCGCCGCCATCGGCATGGGCCTGGCCGCCACCGCGGTTTTGCTGTGCTCCAACATTGCCATTTCCGCTCTGCGTAAGGTCATCCCCGATCAGGTCCGTATCCCTTGCTACATCGTTCTGATCGCCGGCTTCGTCACCGTGGTCTCCATGGTGATGGAGGCCTATACCTACGACCTGTTCAAGTCTCTGGGCGTGTACCTGTCCCTGATCGTGGTCAACTGCATCATTCTGGGCCGCGCCGAGATGTTTGCCAGCAAGAACACCGTGGGCGACTCCGCGCTGGACGCCATCGGCATGGGCCTGGGCTTCACTCTGGCTCTGGTGTGCATGGCTACCATCCGTGAAGTCTTCGGCGCCGGCACCTTCTGCGGTCTGCCCGTGCCCTGGTTCAACGAGAACCCCATCTCCATTCTGACCATGGCTCCCGGTGGATTTATGACCTATGGTCTGCTCATCGCTCTGGTCAACAAGATCAGCAACGGCAAGGCCATCAAGAAGAAGGACTTCGGCTGCGCCGGTTGTCCCTCTGCCGCATCCTGCGGTAAGTCTACCTGCGGTGCAAAGGAGGAGACCAACGTATGATCAAGACCATTCTTTACATTGTTCTGACCGCCGCCATCACCAACAACTACGTGCTGGTCAAGTTCCTGGGTATCTGCCCCTTCCTGGGCGTGTCCAAGAAGCTGGATCAGGCCGCCGGTATGTCTCTGGCAGTTATCTTCGTCATGCTGCTGGCCACCGCCGCCACCTGGCCCATCTATCATCTGCTGCTGGCGTTCTTCCACTTCGCCTATATGCAGACTGTGGTGTTCATTCTGGTCATTGCCGCTCTGGTTCAGCTGGTCGAGATCATTCTGAAGCGCTATATGCCCAGCCTGCACGCCTCTCTGGGTGTGTACCTGCCTCTGATCACCACCAACTGCGCCGTTCTGGGCGTTACCGTGAACAACATCAACGACGGTCTGGGTTTCGGTGCCAGCATGCTCACCTCTCTGGGCTGCGGTCTCGGCTTCTTCCTGGCCATGGTGCTGTTCTGCGGTGTCCGCTCCAGAGTGGCTGAGGCCAAGCCTGCCAAGTCCGTGGAGGGCCTGCCCATCACCCTGATCTCCGCCGCTATTGTGTCTCTGGCCTTCTTTGGGTTTGCCGGTATCATCGGCAACCTGTTCGGCTGATAGGAGGGAAGTACAATGAGTATTTTGATCCCTGTGATTGCCGTGACCGTGATCGGTCTCATCTGCGCCGTCATGCTGGTGGTCGCCTCCAAGTTCATGGCCGTCAAGGAGGACGAGACCTTCATCAACATCCGTAACTGCCTGCCCGGCGCCAACTGCGGCGCCTGCGGCTATGCCGGCTGCGACGGCTACGCCCACGCTCTGGCCGACGGCACCGCCGCCGCCACCAACCTGTGCGTGCCCGGCGCCGACGCCTGCGCTAAGGAGATCGCCGGTATTCTGGGCGTGGAGGCTCAGGATGTGGTGGAGCAGGTGGCCTATGTGGCCTGCTGCGGCGACAGCTCCTGCACCACCCGCCAGTACCAGTATGAGGGCATTCAGACCTGCCAGGCAGCCAATATGCTCTTTGCCGGCGACGGCGTGTGCAACTTCACCTGCCTTGGCTACGGCGATTGCGCCGCCGTCTGCCCCAACGACGCCATCTGCATCGAGGACGGCCTGGCCCATGTGAAGCCCAGCCTGTGCGTGGGCTGCGGCCTGTGCGCCAAGCACTGCCCCAATCATCTGATCCACATCGTGCCCGATACCGTGCGTACCGTGGTGCGCTGCTCCAACCATGACAAGGGCGCGGTCACCCGTAAGGCCTGTACCAAGGGCTGCATCGGCTGTAAGAAGTGCGAGCGCGAGTGCCCCGTCCAGGCCATCACCGTGGTGGACAACTGCGCTCAGATCGATTACAGCAAGTGCACCAACTGCGGCCACTGCGTGGAGATCTGCACCACCGGCTGTATTACTGAGGCCAACTTCACCAGCCTGCATAATCAGCCCAAGGAAGCTGCGGAGAACTGAGCCGAGCAACAAAAACGCCCCTGCCGGATCAACCGGCAGGGGCGTTTTGCTTTTAAAGGGGGCGGACTTGTAAAGAAATGCTTACAAGTTTATGCCCTGCCATCCGGGCAAAGGGCGGAGAGACAGGGAAAAGTGGACAATTCGCAAAAAAGTGTACTATAATCGAAAAAATATTGGTGCACAACTGTGGGTGTTATGGTATAATTTTTGCTGTATATGGCTGATCGTTGAGAAAAATATATCAATGTTCAGTGCGAAATAAAAACGAGAAAGAAGGGAGCGGTAACATGAGCAGACTTGAATTGAAAGCGTCCAACAAGTCCAATGCACTTGTGGACAAGCTCAGCCGCAATATGGACCATCGTCTTGCGGGGACTCCTCCGACGATGTGTCCTGTGGACGCAGCTCTGAGTGCTCTGGCTGTGTGCCAGGCCCAGACCTGCGGCAAGTGTGTGCCCTGCCGTATCGGCCTGGCTCAGCTGTCCGACATGATCCGGGAGGTGCTGGAGGGTACTCCTGACCTGGGGATCCTGAAGCGCATTGAGGAGACTGCCGAGGTCATCGTGGACTCCGCAGACTGTGCCATCGGCATTGAGTCCGCCCAGCAGGTACTTACCAGCATTCGCGGTTTCCGCGAGGACTATGAGTCCCATGTGAAGCAGCACCGCTGCATCAGCAACACCAAGACCCCCGTGCCCTGTGTGGCGCTCTGTCCCGCGGATGTGGATATCCCCGGTTACATCGCCCTGGTGAAGGATGGCCGTCCCGCCGATGCGGTGCGTCTTATCCGCAAGGACAATCCGTTCCCCACCGCCTGTGCATATGTCTGTGAGCACCCCTGCGAGAACCGCTGCCGCCGTACCATGGTGGACGCCCCTGTCAGCATTCGCGGGCTGAAGCTGTACGCCGTGGAGAACTCCGGCGAAGTGCCTCAGCCCGCCTGCGCTCCCGCTACCGGCAAGAAGGTTGCCGTGGTGGGCGGCGGCCCCAGCGGCCTGACTGCGGCCTACTATCTGGCGCTCATGGGCCACAAGGTCACCGTTTACGACCAGCGCAAGCAGCTGGGCGGTATGCTGCGCTACGGCATCCCCAGCTACCGCTTCCCCCGCGAGCGTCTGGATGAGGAGATCGCCTCCATCCTCTCCCTGGGCATCGAGGCCCATACCGATGTGAAGATCGGCGTGGACATCACCATGGAGCAGCTGAAGCAGGAGAACGACGCCGTGTATCTGGCCATCGGCGCCCACACCGACAAGAAGGTGGGTATCGACGGCGAGGACAGCAAGGGCGTCATCTCCGCCGTGGATATGCTCCGCCGCATCGGCGACAACGACTTGCCCGACTTCACCGGCAAGAATGTGGTCGTGGTGGGCGGCGGCAATGTGGCTATGGACTGCACCCGTACCTCCGTCCGTCTGGGCGCCAAGAAGGTGACCTGCGTCTACCGCCGCCGTAAGGAAGATATGACCGCTCTTATGGAAGAGGTGGACGGAGCCGTTGCCGAGGGCGCTGAGCTGCTGACCCTGCAGGCTCCCATGCACATCGAGGCCGATGAGAACGGCAACGCCGTGGCGCTGTGGACTCAGCCCCAGATCATCGGTTACGAGGACAATGCGGGCAGACCCCGTCCCAACGCTGCCGCCGTTCCCGAGCAGCGCATTCCCGCCGACATTATCGTCGTGGCCATCGGCCAGGGCATCGAGTCCCGCGGTATCGACGAGGGCGGCGTGAAGATCCAGCGCGGCGGCACCCTGCTGGCCGGCAGCAACACCGTCGTCCCCGACCTGGAGGGCGTATTTGCCGGCGGTGACTGTGTCACCGGTCCCGCTACCGCCATCCGCGCCATTGCCGCCGGTAAGGTGGCTGCCGCCAATATCGACGAGTATTTGGGTTATCACCATGAGATCTCCGTGGATGTGGAGATCCCCACTGCCGGCTTCAGCGATATGAAGCCTCATGGCCGCGTGCTGGCCGCTGAGCGTGAGGCCGGCGAGCGCAGTAAGGACTTTGGCTGCATCGAGGGCTGCTTCACCGACCAGGAGGCCGCTGAGGAGGCCAACCGCTGCCTGCGCTGCGACCACTACGGCTACGGCTGCTTTAAGGGAGGACGGGTTGAAAAATGGTAACTATTAAGATCAATGACCGCACCCTGTCTGTTCCCGAGGGTGTAACTGTTCTGGAAGCTGCAGAGAGCAACGGCATTGCCATTCCCCACCTGTGCTATCTGAAGGAACTCAACGAGATCGCCGCCTGCCGTATGTGTATGGTGGAGGTGGAGGGCGCTGACCGTCTGGCTCCCGCCTGCAATACCCCTGTGGCTGAGGGTATGATCATCCGCACCAATACCGACCGCGTCCGCAAGGCCCGCAAGACCAATCTGCAGCTGATCCTGTCCCAGCACAGCAACAACTGCACCAGCTGTATCCGCAGCGGCAACTGTGAGCTTCAGACCCTCTCCGAAGAGATGAATATTTGCGGCATTCCCTACAGTGTCAAGCCCGAGCCCGGCTGCCCCGACCTGTCCGTGCCCGTGGTGCGTGACGCCGCCAAGTGCGTGAAGTGCATGCGCTGCGTGCAGGTCTGCGACAAGATCCAGACTCTGAGCATCTGGGACGCGGTGAACACCGGTACCCGTACCACCGTGTCCACCACCGATCCCCGGGGCATTCGCTTCAGCGATTGTACCTTCTGCGGCCAGTGCATTACCCACTGTCCCACCGGCGCCCTCACCGCCCGTGATGATACCGCCCGGGTTCTGGCCGCTCTGGCCGATCCTGAGATCACTACCGTGGTGCAGGTGGCTCCCGCTGTCCGTGTCGCCTGGGCTGAGAGCTTCGGCCTGGATTGCCAGAGCATCACCGCCCAGCACATGGTCACCGCTCTGAAGCACCTGGGCTTTGATTATGTGTTTGACACCAACTTCGCCGCCGACCTCACCATCATGGAGGAGGGCAGTGAGTTCCTGGAGCGCTTTACCCATAAGGATGACTACCGGTGGCCCATGTTCACCTCCTGCTGCCCGGGTTGGGTGCGCTTCATGAAGGGCCAGTACCCCGAGTATCAGGACCGTATGTCCTCCGCCAAGTCTCCCCAGCAGATGTTCGGCGCTGTGGCCAAGAGTTACTTTGCCGAGAAGATGGGCATTGATCCCCACAAGATGTTTGTGGTCTCCATTATGCCTTGCTCCGCCAAGAAGGCCGAGTGTGCGCTGGAGCCGCTGAAGGACGCCTGCGGCGATCCCGATGTGGATGTGTCCCTGACTACCCGCGAGATGAACCGCCTGCTGCGCAACGACTACATTTCTCCCGCCGAGCTGGTGGAGACCCCCGTCGACAGCCCTCTGGGCAGCGGAACCGGCGCCGCCGTCATCTTCGGCGCTACCGGCGGCGTGATGGATGCCGCTCTGCGCAGCGCCTACTACCTGGCGGTGGGCAAGAACCCCGATGCCGACGCCTTCGTTGAGGTCCGCGGCAACCGTCCCTGGAAAGAGGCTGTGTTTAATGTTCCCGGTGCCGGCGATGTGAAGGTCGCTGTCGTCAGCGGTCTGGGCAATGCCCGTGCCATGATGGAAGCTGTGAAGAATGGCACTGCCGACTACGACTTCGTGGAAGTCATGGCCTGTCCCGGCGGCTGCGCTGGCGGCGGTGGCCAGCCCATCCACGGCGGCGTGGAGATGGCTACTGACCGCGGCGATCTGCTGTG
>JAQXJQ010000061.1 GCA_029009035.1 Oscillospiraceae bacterium
CGCGCGGATGAATATGACTGCTACTATTTTATGGCAGACCTCCATGCCATCACCGTGCGCCAGAACCCCGCCGATCTTCGCCGGCGCACGCTGGAACAGCTTGCCCAGTATATCGCCTGCGGACTGGACCCCGAGAAGAACACCCTGTTCATCCAGTCCCATGTGCACCAGCATGCCGAGCTGGGTTGGGTGCTCAACTGCTACGCCATGTTTGGCGAGCTGTCCCGCATGACCCAGTTTAAGGACAAGTCTGCCAAGAATGCCGATAATATCAACGGCGGCCTGTTCACCTATCCCAGCCTCATGGCTGCGGACATCCTGCTCTATCAGCCGGACTATGTGCCCGTGGGCGAGGATCAGAAGCAGCATGTGGAGCTGACCCGCAATATCGTACAGCGCTTCAACGGCGTGTACGGCGATGTGTTCAAGATGCCCGAGCCGATGATCGCCGAGGTTGGCGCCCGCATCATGTCCCTCACCAACCCCGCTTCCAAGATGTCCAAGTCTGAGAACGGCGATACGGGCCGGGTCTGTCTGATGGATGATCCCACGGTGATCATGAAGCAGTTCAAGCGCGCCGTCACCGACAGCGATACCGAGCACTGCGTCCGCTACGATCCCGAGCATAAGCCCGGCGTGGCCAACCTCATGTCCATCTACTCCGCCGTTACCGGCAAGAGCTATGCCGAGATCGAGGCTGAGTTTGACGGCCAGGGTTACGGAAAGTTCAAGCCCGCCGTAGGTGAGGCTGTGGTGGAGTGCCTGCGTCCCATCCGCGAGGAGGCTGCGCGCATCATGGCGGATAAGGCATATCTGGAGTCTGTTTACAAAGCCGGCGCGGAAAAGGCGTCCTATGTGGCCAACAAGACCCTGCGCAAAGTGTATAAAAAGGTGGGCTTTGTGGCCCTGTAAGTAGCAAAGGAGCTGTTTTCCGTGGCTAATATCACGACGCTGCCGGATCTGAGCAGTATTCTCCGGGTGCTGCTGGCCATGCTGGTGGCCGGTGTGCTCTCGCTTGCCCTCACTCCGGTGGTCAAAGCGTTTTCGGTGAAGATCGGTGCTGTGGATGTGCCCAAGGACGGCCGGCGTATGCACGATCATCCCATCCCCAGACTGGGCGGTCTGGCCATCTTCCTTGGGTTCCTGGTGTCTGTGCTCCTGTTTGTGCCGCTGACTCCGGATCGGCAGGGAATGCTGCTGGGTGTGGTGATCATTGTGATCCTGGGCATTTTCGACGACATCTATACCCTCTCCGCAAAGCTCAAATTTGTGGTTCAGATCATCGCCGCGCTCATCGCAGTATTTATGGGCAACCGCATCGAGGTCCTCTCCAACCCCAATATTTTCAGCGATAACCTGTATTGGGAGCTTGGCGCGCTGTCCATCCCCATCACGGTGATCTGGATCGTGGCCATCACCAATGCGGTCAACCTGATCGACGGTCTGGACGGTCTGGCCTGCGGTGTGTCCACCATCAGTTCTCTGTCCATGCTGGTGATCGCTCTGCTGGTCAGCGAGCTGGATGTGGCTTTGGTCATGGCCGCTCTGGCCGGCGCCTGTATGGGATTTCTGCCTTACAACTTCACTCCCGCCAAGATCTTCATGGGTGATACCGGCGCCACCTTCCTCGGCTTTATTATGGCAGTGATGTCAGTGCAGGGAATGTTTAAAATGTACAACATCATTTCCTTTGTGGTGCCCTTCCTGATGCTTGGCCTGCCTATCTTCGATGTGTGCTTTGCGGTCATTCGCCGGATCGCCAAGGGGCAAAGCCCCATGCAGCCCGACCGCAGCCATGTGCATCACAAACTCATTGACCTGGGCCTCTCCCAGAAGCAGGCTGTGGGCAGCCTGTATGTGATTTCCGCCATTCTCGGCCTGTCCGCGGTGGTGCTCACTGCCAGCGGTGCACTGAAGGCCATCGTGGTGCTCATCGCTTTGGCTCTGGCTGCTATTATTTGCTGGAATGTGTTCATGGGGGGCAAAGCCGCAAAAACGGATCATCCGGAAACGCCCGAAGGGGAGGAGAAGGACCATGGGGATCAGTGAAAACAAGCTCAAGGTAATGACGATCTTCGGCACCCGTCCCGAGGCCATTAAAATGGCTCCGCTGGTCATGGAGCTGGAGCGCCGTGCCGAGATCGAGAGCTTTTGCTGCGTGACGGCTCAGCACCGTCAGATGCTGGACAGCGTTCTGGAAATTTTCCACCTGACGCCTCAGTTCGACCTTGATATCATGGAACAGCGGCAGAGCCTGTCCACCATTACCAGCAAATGCCTGCTGGGCCTGGAACAGGTGTTTACCCAGGTGCGGCCCGATCTGGTGCTGGTGCACGGAGACACCTCTACCACATTTGCCGGTGCGCTGGCTGCGTTTTACCAGCAGATCGCCGTGGGCCACGTGGAGGCCGGGCTTCGTACCTATGATAAATACTCTCCTTTCCCGGAGGAGATGAACCGCTCGATGGTGGGGCGCATGGCGGATCTGCATTTCTGCCCCACGGTCTCCAATCGCGCCAATCTGGAGCGTGAGAATATCACCAAGGGCATCTATGTGACCGGTAATACGGTGATAGATGCTCTGAATACAACGGTTGTAAAGGATTACACCTTTGCAACTAAAATACTCAATCACCTTGACTACGAAAACAAAAAAGTGGTC
>JAQXJQ010000062.1 GCA_029009035.1 Oscillospiraceae bacterium
GGTTGGAAAGACCGAATACTATCTCGCGGACACGTTTTGTTAATAAACGGGGGGTCGGTTGCAGAACTTTCGTTCTGAAACGGACCCCTTTTTCATACTCTAAACTTCCTCATTCTCTTTTTGAACCAGTTCGCGGAACCAGCGGGTGGCAGGATTGTTGTTGTTTCTGTTCCAAACCAGGTCGATCTGCAGTTCCATATTGGGTTCTCTGCATCTGGCATAGTGGACCATGCCGCTGTTGGCCACCTTGGTCTGCATAAACAGGTGGGCAATTCCCAGGCCGCAGGACACAGACAAGAGCAGATCTTCCAATGAGCTGGCCACTTGAATTTCCTTCGGCTCATAACCGCCCTCACACAGCTGATTGATCATATAGGAAAACGGCATATGATCCTGCTGAGGCTGGATCCCAAAGTACACCTCATTCTGAAGCTGGTCCATTCTCACTTCGTCCAGATGAGCCAGCGGGTGGGTCTTGCTCATAACAACTGCCAGCTCATCCCTGCAAAAGGGGATGGAGTGCACTTCCGGTTCGTGCTCCACCTCGAAATGGGTCTGAAAGACGATGTCAACCATGTTGGTGAGCAGCATCCTCTTCAGCTCGGGGACGGTGTAGCGGTGCATGATGATGGATACATCGGGATAGGCGGCACGAAACCGATCAATGGCACGGGCGATACGGCCCGTCTCGATGCCGGTGCATCCGATGGACAACCGGCTGCCCGGACGCAGGCTCAGCTCGCGAACCTTCCGTTCCAGGTTGTCGGCAATGGTCAGGAAGGCAGGCGCCTCGTTATAGAGCAGTTTTCCGGCGTCGGTCAGCTCCACCGTGCGGTTATCACGAATGAGCAGAGGAGCGCCCAGCTCCTTTTCAAAGTCGGAAATCTTCTTGCTCAGCGCGGGCTGGCTGATATACAGCTCCGCAGCGGCCTTGGTAAAGCTCTGCCACTTGGCTACGCACATAAATGCCTTCAGTTTACTGATGTCCATGCCCTCACCTCTCGCCTGTATTTTATATCAAAAGTGGCAAAAAAACAACCCCCCGGCCCACATCATAATTGTTTTCGATAGGGTCATAACTTATCTGGCTTTTACATTTCCGCCCTCCGGAACTATACTTACAAGTAGAAAAAACCAGCCTTTACAGGTTGAAATGAGGAGGAACACTATGAAATTGTACAGCCCCTGGGCAGAGGTGGACGGCTCCGGCGCCGTGGTGCTGAGCCCCCGTCTGGATACTCTGGACGGCAAGACCATTGGCCTGTATGCCCACTTCAAAGGACACTCTCCTGTGATGCTTCAGATCCTGTCTGAGCTTCTGTCGGAGCGCTATCCGAACACCAAGTTCAAGGCGATCCAGCTCAAGCGCGACACCATGGAGGCCTTCAACATTCCCGAGTTTGACCGCGAACTGAAAGAATGGCTTGAGGATGTGGACGGCGTCATCACCGCTTACGGCGACGCCGGCAGCTGCTGCATGTTCCATGCTTACAATACTGTTTATGTGGAAAAGCTGGGCAAGCCCACCGTCATGCTGTGCAAGCACGATCTGCTCAAAGGCGGCAAGAAGGCCGCGGCCTCCCGTCTGTGTCCCCATCTGCGTTTTGTCACCTCTGATATCCCCGATCTGACCTGGGTCCCCGAGCTGGATGAGCGGGTTCGTGAAGGCGTGATCCGTCCCGGTATGGCAAAGGTCCTTGACGAGGTCGTTGACGCCCTGACCCGCCCTCTGACCGAGGAGGAAAAGACCCCCTTTGTCAAGGACAACAGCTATGCTCAGGCGCTGGAGGTTGACAATCTGGATGGAGTCAGCGACCTCTACTACCGTAAGGGCTGGACCACGGGCCTGCCCATCATTCCGCCCACCGAGGAAGCTGTAAAGGAGATGCTCCGCGGCACCGACCTCCCTGCTGACTATGTGGTCGCTGAGATCCCGCCCATGATGGGCCGGGCTACTGTGGAGAAAATTGCCGTAAACGCCGTCATGGCCGGCTGTAAACCCACTCATATGCCGGTTTTGATCGCTGCCGTCAAGGCCATCGTGCAGCCCATCGTCCATCTGGAAGGCTGGACCTGTTCCGTGGCCAGCTGGTGCCCCATCATCACGGTCAGCGGCAAGGTGGCCCGGGATATCGGACTGAATAACCGCGCCGGCGCCATCAGCCAGTATGACCAGGCCAGTGCCTGTATCGCCAGAGCCTATTCCTACATCATTATGAACATCTCCGGCGTCCGGCCCGGCGAGGAGGACCTGTGCGAGGTGGGCCACGAGGCCCGCATGGGCATCTGCATCGGGGACAGCATTTCGGAGGACAACCCCTGGAAGCCGCTGCATATGGATTTTGGCCTGGCGGAAGAGGACAGCGCCGTCACCATGTTCTGGGGTCAGGAGCGCTATGAGGGCCACGGCTTCGATGCTCCCAGCTGTTTCAAGAGTATGTACCGCGCGGCATACGGCGGCTGGGACCGGGGCTGCTGCTATGTGATGTCTCCCGGCTTTGCCCGTGCCCTGCACCGCAGCGGATATACCAGCCGGAAGGCAGTCCTGAAGTATGTGCAGCAGTACGCCCGCCACAGCGCGGCCAATGTGAATTTCCGCTGGATGTACGACAACAACCATATCCCGGAAGGGGTCATGATCCCCACCTCCAAGGATGAGAGCGCGCCTCTGTTCTGGACCACCGACCACATGATGATCGTTGTGGCCGGCAGCAATTACGACGCCACCTGCGTGAACTTTGCCGGCGGCGGTGAGCACGGCGGCCCCGCCTGCGAAAAGATCGAGCTGCCCAAAAACTGGGATGAGCTGGTGAACGAGTACACCATCAAGCCGGAGTACCACACCTATTAATCAGCCAAATACAGGAAAGCCGCTGCGCAGGCCATTGTGCGCAGCGGCTTTCCTGTATTCATACCAATCTCAAAAGGAGCCGGAAACCCTCTCAGGTTTCCGGCTCCGCCGTTTGATTTGCATATCAGGGGAATATGAAGCTCAGCTGCCGATCATCAGGCTGGGCAGCAAAGTAGCGACCTGGGGGACGTACATGACGATCACCAGCGCGATAAAGGTGGCGGCAAGGAAGGGAATGATACCTTTGATGATCTCTCCGATGCTGACATCGGGCACGCGGTTGGCCAGAACGAACAGGTTCATACCAACGGGAGGAGTCAGCGCGCCCAGTGCGCCGCAGAAGGTGACAAGGATACCAAACCAGACCATGTCAAGGCCCAGGGTGCGCACCACGGGGGCGAAGATGGGGATGGTGAGCATCATAATGGGAGCCACATCCAGGAAACAGCCCAGGAATAGGTAGACAACGACAATGACCCAGATGACGGCCATGGGGGAGATGCTCAGTCCTCCGACCCAGGCGGCCAGCGCGCGGGGAAGGCCGGACAGGGTCATAAAGGAGTTGAAGAACTGCACGCCCACGAAGAGGAAGAAGAAGGAGCAGCCGGTGCCGCAGACGCTTTTCATGGACTGGATGAACTGCTTGAGCTTCATGCGGCGCATGACCAGAGTGATGAGCAGAGCGCCCATAGCGCCCACGGCCGCACCCTCATTGACGGTGCAGATACCGCCCCAGATGCCGCCCATGACCAAAAGGATGAGAATGAGGAAGGGCAGCACATGGACCAGGCTCTTCAGCTTTACCTTCAGTGGGATCTTTTCGGCCCGGGGAGCATCCTGGGGCCTCAGCCGGGACCAGATGTTGATGGTGATACACAGGCAGAGCAGCAGCAAAATGCCGGGCAGCCAGCCTGCCATGAACAGCTTGCCGATGCTGGTCTCAGACATGATGCCGTACATGATGAGGGGAACGCTGGGAGGGATCAGGGTGCCCAGAGGGCCGGCTGCGGCGATGGCGGCCAGACCCAGGCGGGGGCTGTAGCCGTTGCGCTTCATCTCGGGCCAGGCAACCTGGGAGAAGACCATGGCGGTGGTGACGCCGGAACCGCAGACGCAGCCAAAGATGGCGCTGGCCACGGAGGTGGTGACGGCCAGACCGCCGCGGGCGCGGCCGAACCAGCAGCGGGCGGCGCCGTAAGCGTCGGTGGTCAGCCCGCCCGAGGACGCGACCTCACCCATCATGGTGAACATGGGCATGACCAGCAGCGTATAAGAGGCGGCTGCGGTGACGGGAATGGACATCATGTAGTTGATGCCGAGGTCAGGCCCCAGGATCATCATGATGCCTGCCAGGCCGGAAATGCCGAATACCAGCGCGATGGGCATACCCAGGAACATAAGAATGACCATCAGGGCAAGGCCGATCAGGCCAACAGTCATGGGAGACATCAGACCTCGCCTCCTTCCACGAGCTTGGCTTTGCCGGCAGCTTGTACGCCTTCCATGATGTAGCGAATGCCGTCCAGCAGGAACTCCACTGCACTGAGAACAGCACCCAGCGCCGTGGCAAAATAGATGTAGAAATTGGGGATACGGAGGATCAGGGTGGCATTGCCCGGTGTGGCAGTCAGATTGACGGCCTGCCGGAACACCATCACGGCCATCACAGCCATGAATGCGGTGATCACAAAGTCCAGAACGCCGTAGAGGACATTCCGGACAGAGGCGGGGAACATCCCCGTGAGGGGCTCCACACGCACATGGCTGCGGATCCGGGTGGCAAAGGGCAGGCCGAAATACACCACCAGCACGGTGCCCAGCTCAGCCAGCTCCTGTTGTCCCTTGATGGGATGACTGAAGATATAGCGCATGGCCACATCCACAAAGATCAGTGCCACAACCAGAAACAGGACCGCCGCGGAAATCATCAGGCAGACCTTGCTGATTTTTTCGAAGGTTTTATTGATGAGATGATATGCCTTTTTCATACAGATCTCCTTTTGAAGTCAGGGAACGGGCGAAATAATATGGGAAACGGGAGTTCATGGAAGAACCCCCGTCCCATCATTCGGTTCTTCTGTTTTAGCCGGCGTACTTGCTCACAACGGCCATGACGGCGTCGGCGTCGATGCCGGCATCGGTCAGCTTGCCCTTGTAGACATCGATGAGGTCGGCGGTAGCGGCCTTCATGTCAGCCAGCAGCTCGGCAGAGGGCTCATAAATGGTCACGCCATGGCCCTTCAGACGATCCAGAACACCGCTGTACTCGCTTTCGATGGTCTTGATGTAGTAGTCGGAATACCACTTGCTGCAGGTGTCGGTCAGCAGCTGCTGCAGATCGGCGGGCAGCTTGTTGTAGCTGTTGTTGTTGATGCCGAAGAACATGCAGCTCATGGCGATGTTCTGGCGCATCATGTACTTGCCTGCCTCATAGAGGCTCATGATCTCGGCAAAGTTGGCGCCGGTGATCACGCCGTCCAGAACGCCCTGAGTGAGAGACATGACCTGCTCGGTGGGCATGGTGGCAACGGCGGTCCCGCCCAGACGCTCAATGCACATGGACATCATGGCGGAGCTGCCGCAGGCCTTGATGCCCTTCAGGTCGGCCATAGACTCGATGGGCTTCTTGGCGGTGAACAGCTCAACGCCGCCGGCGGGCAGGTACATCAGAACCTTCATGTTGTCGGTGAACTCAGGCAGCAGGCCGGAGTTGTACAGATCCCACATCATGTTGGCTACATTCTCGTTGCCGTCCAGATAGAAGGGGACGTTCAGAATGTCGGAAACGGTGAAGGAACCGATCATGCCGGGGGACATATCCAACATATCGATGCCGCCGTTGGTGAACATGGTCCAGATATCGGCGGGAGCGCCCAGGGTGTTGTTGTGGTACATTTCCAGAACCAGACGGCCGTTGGATTTCTCTTTCAGCTCGGCAGCCATGTCATTGTACATCTTGGCAAACCAGGTGTTGTCGCCGCGGGTGGTGCTGACCTTCAAGGTGTAAACGGTGTTATCAGCGGCGGGCTTGCCGCTGCCGCAGGCAGCCAGCGCAAAGATCATGACCAGGGCCAGGAGCAGGGAGAGCAATCTCTTTTTCATATTACATCCTCCTTAAATAATTCGTGCCAACACAATGTGTTGGGCCTTTTCACAATGATTATTATAAGTTCTTTTCCCGCTTTTGTGAAATAGAGATAAGTTATCATGCTACAACCAGAGGGAATGGTCAAAATTCCGTCAATGAACCCCGGCCAATTCCATGCGCCTCAGCCTGCCGCAGGTAAAAGGCGCTCCGCGGCAAGTCAAAACCCGGCCGGGCTGGTGCTTGTCTGCAAAAAAGGATGGGCGTGTTGCAGAGGGAAACCTCTGCAATACACCCATCCATATCACAGCAACCTGCGGGCAGGATTTAAAAGGCTCCTCAGCCCACGATGCGGGAGATGAAATAGGGGAACTGAATGAGCCACCAGGGCCAGTCATGGTTCACATCCTCGCCCCAGAGATCCACCCACGCGTCAACGCCCAGGCGGTCAAACTCGTACTTCAACGCCCTGGCGTCGGCCTTTGCGTCATCCTCCCAGGCGCCCTGGCCGCAGCAGATGATGATGCGGCCGCGGCGGTACTGCTCCACCAGGGGATGATCCCCGGGGAGGCTGCGCATAAAGTCATTGGGGGAGTTAAAGTAGATGTCGGTATCGTTGTAGTTGGGGAAGAAGTAGGCGGCGTGAAACAGTCCGCTGAGGGACAGGCATCCGCCGAACAGCCACGGGAAGCGGAGGTAGAAATTCACGCAATGGTAGCCGCCCATGCTGGCGCCGGTGAGCATGACCTTGCCCTCGTAGCTGACGGGGTCGGTCTCGGCATGGATCTGATGCAGGCGGGGGAGGAACTCCTCGCAGATGTGTCTCACCCACTGCTCATGCCAGAAAATGCGGCCGTGGTAGTCGCCGCCGGAGGCGCTCCAGGTCTCCTCGTCCACGCAGCCCACGCAGAACAGCTGCAGCTGACCGGCTTCCAGCTTGTCCGCCACAGTGTCGATCATGCCGCGGTTCTCAAAGTCAAAGAATTTGCCGTCCTGGCAGGGAAAGACGATAAAGGGCAGGCCGGCGTGGCCATACACCTTGAACTCCATGTCGCGGTTCAGAATATGGGAATATTCCTTATAATAACGGGTGTGCATGTCAGTAAACCTCTTTCATTTCGAGAGAATGTATTGGGCGAAGGAGATGGCCTCCTCCTCGCTGGGGAAGCGGGCAGTGTAGGCAAAGTCGCCCATGGCGCCGGAGAGCACCTCCGGCATCTCCTCATAGGTGAGGATGTGCTGGCCGTATGCATCAAAGATGTCGTCATGTCCGTGGAGATAATTGCCGCCGCGGCGCTGGGAGGCATACACGCAGCAGTAGGGGCGGTGCTCGGGATCAAAGCGGCCGCGATCCAGACACACCATGTCCGCCCAGATCTGGTAGACATTGATGTCATTGGCGTAGTTCATCATGTCGGGGGTGTAGCCTCCGGGGGGACGCATATTGACCTCCAGGCCAAACAGATCGCCCCGCTTTCCAAGTCCCTCCTTGTCCTCATTGAGGACAAAGAATTCGCAATGGAAGAACCGGGAATTACTCTCAAATGCCTTGATGGTGCGCCGTCCCGCATCCCGCAGGTCCGCCGGGACCTCCTTGCGGGAGTAGTACCACAGATCCAGCCGGTCATTCACCACATCCATGACGGGGTCGGGGAAATAGTGGCTGGTCTCAAAAATGATGTCGCGGTTGGAGTCGCAAATGCCGTCATAGGAGACAATGGTGCCGTTGATGAACTCCTCCATGATGTAGGTCACATGGGGCAGATCGGCGTAGAAGGCCCGCAGCTCCCCCTCGTCCTTCAGCTTGTAGGTCGCCGCCGCGCCCACGCCGTTGTCCGGTTTGACAATGACGGGATAGCCCACCCGGGAGACGAACTCCAGTCCCGCGTCCAGATCCGACACCAAATGGTAGCGGGCGGTCTTGACCCCGGCCTTGGCGTAAAATTCCTTCATGCGGCTTTTGTACTTGATGCCGGCGATGCGGTCATTGTTCAGCCCTGTGGTGATGTTGAAGTCGGTGCGAAGCTGGGCATCCCTCAGCAGCCAGTATTCGTTGTTGCTCTCCAGCCAGTCGATCTTGCCGTATTTGAAGGCAAAGAAGGCCACGGCGCGGTAGACCTCGTCGTAGTTCTCCAGGCTTGAGACCTTATAATACTCCACCAGGGAGTCCCGGCATTCCGGCTCCAGCCGGTCATAGGGGCAATCTCCGATGCCCAGGGTGGTGACCCCGTTGTTCCTCAGGCACCGGGTGAAGTTGAAATAAGTTTTGGGAAAATTCGGTGACAGGAAGACAAAGTTCATAGGGCTCCTCCTTTCCATATGCTGTAATTCAGTATAGCACTAAAGCGTTAAAGATGCAAACCTTAAACCGGGAAAAACGGAGATTTCGTCAAATCTGCAAACGGAGGCACCGGGCGGCGGTGTCCCACGGCAAAAAAACCGATGCCGGAGCTTACGAACTCCGGCATCGGTCATTTTGGTATTCTGTGGGTTCAGCGCACTGCAGCCCGGAACGGTTCACGCCCCGGTGAAGGCGCCCTCGGCCAGGGTGGCCAGCAGCTCGGCGGCCTCGTCCTCGTCCATGGCTTTGAAGCGTTCCAGGGTGATGAGCTGGAGTTGATGGTTCAAAAGCCGGGTGATGGCGGACCGGGAGCGCAGGTGGACATTTCCCCGGTGGACCTCCCGGGAGACGGCCGCAAGCAGGGCGTGGAGGCCATCTTCGCGGTAAATGCGGCTGAGCTTCTCGTCCTCTCCCCGGACGAAGACCAGGGGCCGCCGGGCGGCGTGGGCGCGCTCCACGGTGACCACCCCGTCACGGGCAACGATCTTTGTTACAATGTCGTGGCTCACCCGGTGGCCCTCCTTTCGGGGATTTAAGGCCCCCTTGTGTAAAG
>JAQXJQ010000063.1 GCA_029009035.1 Oscillospiraceae bacterium
CACCCGCAGGATCACGCTGCCGCCCTTGCCGCCGTCGCCGCCGTCGGGACCGCCGGCGGCGATATACTTCTCCCGGTGGAAGGCGACGGCGCCGTTGCCGCCGTTGCCGGCACGCACCAGGATCCGGGCGGTGTCGATAAATTGGTTGGCCATGGGAAAAACCTCCTCTTGAGCAAAAAACGCTCCGGACAACAGTGTGCCCGGAGCGTCTTACTTTGCGTAATCACGCCTCGCCTGTTCGCCGCGCGCGGCGTCCCAACCGCTCGGAACACAAACAAAATTGTTTCACAATTTTTGGTTTGTATTCCTCGCTCCGGTCCATCCGCGCTGCTCACGACGGCTCGGACGCTTTCTTACTGAGCGATCTCGTACACGGAGACCTTCTTGCGGTCCTTGCCCATGCGCTCGAACTTCACAGTGCCGTCCACCATGGCGAACAGGGTGTCGTCGCTGCCCTTGCCCACGTTGGTGCCGGGATGGATGTGAGTGCCGCGCTGACGAACCAGCACATTGCCGGCCAGAACGAACTGACCATCGGCGCGCTTGACGCCCAGACGCTTGGCCTCGGAGTCACGGCCGTTCTTGGTGGAACCGCCGCCCTTCTTATGAGCGAAGAGCTGGATGTTGATCTTCATCATTGTCATTTCCGTCCTTTCTAAAGGATATTAGTCCTCGTCATCATCGTCGTCCTCTTCCAGACGGACGGTGAGATTTTCAGGGTATTCCTCTCCCAGGGCTTCCAGATAGACCATCATGCCGGTCAGGAGATCCTGACAGGTACGCTCGTTGGCCTGACCCAGACCGCCGGGGAGCTTCAGGGAGACATATCCGTCCTTTTCGCGGACCTTCACCGGAGCGGCCAGACCCAGCACCTCATTGACGGTGCACTCGGTCACGCCCACCACGGCGGAGACTGCGGCGCAGACGATATCGCTCCCGGCCTCAGCGTATCCGCTGTGGCCCTCCACCACGAAGCCGTCGATGCGGCGGTCGGCGCGGTGGAATGTGACGGTGGTCATCGTCTTCCCCGATCAGGCGTCGATCTTGGTGATCTCGACCTTGGTGTAGGGCTGACGATGGCCCTGACGACGGCGGTAGTTCTTCTTCGCCTTGTACTTGAAGACCAGAACCTTCTTGCCCTTGCCGTTCTTCACCACGTTGGCGGTCACGGAAGCGCCCTCCACCACGGGAGCGCCGAAGGTGGCCTTGTCACCGTCGATCACGGCCAGGACCTGGTCGAACTTGACGGTATCACCGGCTTCGCTGTCCAGCTTCTCGATGTAGAGGACGTCGCCCTCAGCCACCTTGTACTGCTTGCCGCCGGTCACGATGATTGCGTGCATACTTTGCACCTGCCTTTCCTTTATTACGGGCTCGCTGTCGGGGGAGAGGGTCGCGCCCTGCTTCTTGTCACGCCTCGCTTGCTCGCGACACGCGGCACTCCGTTGCCTGAGCCGGAAATCGGAGCGGAAAATCTCCGTTTTTCCGCCCTTGCTCCGGGCCATCCGCGCTGCTCGCGACAGCTCGGACGCTTCTATCCCATTCAAAGCGGCTCTGACAGTATAACAAGCAAGGGGGGGCGTGTCAAGGGGTTTTACCTGCTTTTTTGAAGATTTTTTCGCTTTTTTATGGTTTGCGGGGAGCTTCCGGGTCAAAAAATCCCGATTTGCCGGGGGGCACCGGTTGAAAAGCGGGCCGGGGTTTGATATAATCAAAGATAATTTAATTTTTTGAGGAATGAAGCTATGAAGTATGAACAGTGGGATCTGCGCCGCGGCGCCGGTATGGCGGCGCGGCAGCGGCTGGAGCGGGAGGGGATCCCTCCCCTGTGCGCCGCGATCCTTTGTGCCCGCGGGGTCGACACCCCCGAGAAGGCGGCCGACTGCCTGCGGGACAGGCAGGAGTACCTCCACGAGCCCTTCCTGATGAAGGATATGGGCCCGGCGGTGGAGCGGATCCGGCAGGGCCTTGACCGGGGGGAGACCATGGCCGTCTACGGCGACTATGATGTGGACGGGATCACCTCCACCTGCCTGCTCACCGAGTATCTGACCAGGCTGGGGGGAACGGTGGTCAGTTACATCCCCGACCGCACGGAGGAGGGCTACGGCCTGAATTGCGGCGCCATCGACTATCTGAATACCTGCGGCGTGAAGCTCATCATCACCGTGGACTGCGGCATCACCGCCGTGGACGAGGTGGAGTACGCCCGGGAGCGGGGCATTGATGTGGTGGTCACCGACCATCACCAGTGCAAGGAGCGCCTGCCTGCGGCCTGCGCCGTGGTGGATCCCCGCCGGCCGGACTGCGGCTACCCCTTCCCGGAGCTGGCGGGGGTGGGCGTGGCCCTCAAGGTGGCGCTGGCTCTCACCGAACCGGAGCGCCGGGGGGAGGTTTTGCGGGATTACTGCGAGCTGGTGGCCATTGGCACCGTGGCCGATGTGATGAGCCTGTCCGATGAAAACCGGATTTTGGTGAAAATGGGGCTGAAGGCCCTGGGAGACACCCGGCGCCCCGGCCTGCGCGCGCTGTTGGGCGAGGTGGGGTGCGAGAGAGGGAAAGCCGTGTCGGTGACCAACATCGGCTACGGGCTGGCTCCCCGCATCAACGCCGCCGGGCGCATGGAGCAGGCGAAGGTCGCCCTGCAGATGCTCCTCACCCGGGACACGGATGAGGGCGCCTGCCTGGCTCAGACGCTGTGCGAGCTGAACCGGGAGCGGCAGGGGATCGAGCTGGGCATTTTCGAGATCTGCGAGCAGCTGCTGGAGGCAGACCCCACCCTGGCCGGGCCTGCCATCGTGCTGGCGGGAGAGGGCTGGCATCAGGGCGTGGTGGGCATCGTGGCCTCCCGTCTGGCGGAGCGAAACGCCTGCCCCACCTTTATGATTTGTCTGGACAACGGCAGGGGCAAAGGCTCCTGCCGGTCTTACGGGGGATTTAACCTCTTTGCGGCGCTGGAGCGCTGCGCCCCCCTGCTGGAGGAGTACGGCGGGCATGAGCTGGCTGCCGGCTTCACCATTCTGGAGGAGAACATCCCCGCCTTCCGCGCCGCCGTGTGCGCGCTGGTGGATGAGTATGCCGCGGAGCACTCCATGGTGTCCACCCTCACGGTGGACGCGGAGGTGGAGCACTGCGCCCAGCTCTCCGAGGAGCAGGTGGACGCCCTCTCCCTGCTGGAGCCCTTCGGCGCGGGCAATCCCCGGCCGGTGCTGCTGCTGCGGGGGGCCTGCGTGGTCTCCTGCGGCGATGTGGGCAGCGGGCGGCATCTGAAAATGCGGGTGCGGCGGGACGGCGTGCAGCTGGACGCCATCTTCTTCGGCGCCAATGCCGCCGCCTGCGGCGTGAGCGTGGGGGACAGGCTGGACCTGGTCTTCACCCCCCAGATCAACGAATTTCGGGGCAACCGGATGGTGCAGCTGCAGCTGTGCGATCTCCGTCCCGCCCCCACGAGAGCCCAGCTGGAGCGGGAGCTGTTCCGCCGGCTGGAGGCGGGGGAGACCCTCTCCCGCTGGGAGGCGGGTCAGCTGCTCCCCGAGCGCAGCGATTTTGCCCGCATATGGCGTTATCTGGAGCAGAGCTGTGCCGCAGGCCCCGTGATGGGGCCGCCGGAGCAGCTCATCCGCCAGATGGGCAAGGGACAGTCCGGCCTGTGCTCCTACGGGCGGAGCATGGTCTGCCTGCATGTGATGGATGACCGGGGCCTCATCCGGGTAGAATGGTCCGGGCAGGAGGCCACCGTGTCCCTGCGCCCCACCCGGGGCAAGGTGGATCTGGAGCAGGCGGGCATGATGCGGCTGCTCCGGAGCTTTATCAATGAAATGTAAAGGAGGTGCGGTTATGAGTGAGATCAATGTAAATGAACTGTACGAGACTCTGGATCAGCATATCCGTGCCAATAACCCCAAGGTGGACGCGGACAGGGTCCGCGCCGCCTTCGAATATGCCAACGCCCACCACGGCCCCCAGCTGCGCAAGAGCGGCGAGCCCTATATCATCCACCCCATCGCCGTGGCGGAGCTGATCAACGAGCTGGGCCTGGACTCCGACTCCATCATTGCGGCCATGCTCCATGACTGCATTGAGGACACCGACTCCTCCTATGAGGAGATCGCCCGGCTGTTCGGCTCCACCGTGGCTGACCTGGTGGACGGCGTCACCAAGCTGACCCGGATGCAGTACACCTCCAAAGAGGACGAGCAGATGGAAAATCTGCGCAAGATGTTCATGGCCATGTCCAGAGATGTGCGGGTCATCCTCATCAAGCTGTGCGACCGGCTGCACAATATGCGCACCCTGGAGTACCAGTCCGAGCGCAAGCAGAAGGAAAAGTCCCTGGAGACCATGGAGATCTACGCCCCCATCGCCCACCGCCTCGGTATGCAGCGGCTCAAGTGGGAGCTGGAGGACATCTCCCTGCGCTATCTGGACCCCATCGGCTATGCCGATGTGCAGAAGGAGCTGGAGGACCTCACCCGGGAGAACGGCGAGTTTCTGGAAAATACCCGCCGCCAGATCGAACAGCGGCTGCGGGAGGAGGGGCTCAACTGCACCACCTACGGCAGACTGAAGCACATTTACTCCATCTACCGCAAGATGTATTCCCAGAACAAGGCCATCAAGGAGATCTTCGACATCTACGCTTTCCGGGTCATCGTGGACGATATCTCCACCTGCTACAATGTGCTGGGCTGCATCCACGATATGTATAACCCGGTGCTGGGCCGCTTCAAGGACTATATCGGCACCCCCAAGCCCAACGGCTACCAGTCCCTGCACACCACCGTCATCGGCCATGAGGGCGTGCCCTTCGAGGTGCAGATCCGCACATGGGATATGCACCAGACGGCGGAATACGGCGTTGCCGCCCACTGGAAGTACAAGCAGGGCATGGCCAACAGCGAGCTGGGCAGCGAGAAGGAGTTCGAGTGGGTGCGCAAGCTGCTGGAGAGCCAGCAGGACACCGATCCCGACGAATTTGTCAGCACCCTGAAGGTGGACCTGTTCTCCGACGAGGTCTTTGTCTTCACCCCCAACGGCGATGTGAAGAGCCTGCCCGCCGGCGCCACCCCCATCGACTTTGCCTACGCCATCCACTCCGCCGTGGGCAACGCCATGACCGGCGCCCGGGTGAACGGCCGCATCGTCACCTTTGACTCCACGCTGAAAAACGGCGACATCGTGGAGATCATCACCTCCAAGTACGCCCGCGGCCCCAGCCGCGACTGGATGAAGATCTGCAAGTCCAACGAGGCCCGCAACAAGATCCGCCAGTGGTTCAAGAAGGAGCGCCGGGAGGAGAACATCGCCACCGGCCGGGCCATCTTCGAGGCGGAGCTGAAGCACGCGGGCCTGTCCATGGCCGCCATCACCGCCACCGCCGACGTGCTGTCCAACCTGCTCAAGCGGGTGCGGTTCGGCTCCCTGGACGAGCTGTACGCGGCCATCGGCTACGGCGGCATGTCCGCCCAGAAGGCCGTGGGCCGCATGAAGGAGGAGCTGACCCGCATGGGCCGCCTGGAACGGCAGAATGCCGAGCGCCAGGCCATCCAGGACGCCATGACTTCCGGCGAGGCCATCTACCCCTCCGGCAAGCCGGAGGAGCCCAAGCCCCGCCATTCCAAGAACGGCATCATCGTGGCCGGACTGGACAACTGTATGGTCAAATTCTCCAAGTGCTGCACCCCCGTGCCCGGCGACCCGGTGGTGGGCTTCATTACCCGGGGCTTCGGCGTGTCCGTCCACCGGGCCGACTGCCCCAACGCGGACCCCGCCCGACGCAAGCCGGAGGAGGAGGG
>JAQXJQ010000064.1 GCA_029009035.1 Oscillospiraceae bacterium
GCCCGAGGTGACCGAGAACCCTGACGGTTCTACCACCGAAACAGTCACCAACAAGGACGGCTCCGTGACGGAGACCACCACCTCCAAGCCCGTCACCGACGAGGCGGGCAACACCACCACGACCACCACCGAGACCGTCACCAACCAGGACGGCTCCACCGTGGAGACCGTCACCGAGACCGTAAAGGCCGCGGACGGCGCCACCACCGAGACCAAGACCGAGGTCAAGACCGCCGCGGACGGCGCCGCCACCACCACCGAGACCGTGAAGGCCACCGACGCTGCCGGTACCACCGCCACCGCCGAGACCAAGACCGTCACCGCTGCCGACGGCGCCACCGCCTCTGTGGAGACCGCTGTGGTGGCTACCATCTCCACCAAGGCCGTCACCGAGGCCGCCGCTGAGCACAATGTCCCCATCACCCTGCCCGTCAGCGTTGTGGCGCCCAAGGCGGGCGACGCCGCCAGCACCGTGGTCACCGTGGCCCTCCCGGAGGCCGCTGCTGCTGAGAGCACTGTGAAGGTCGAGGTCCCCGTGTCGAATATGACCCCCGGCACCGTGGCCGTCATCGTCAAGGCGGACGGCACCGAGGAGATCATGGATACCACCATGGGCAAGAACGGTGCGGTCATCGCCCTGGAGGGCAGCGTCACCGTGAAGATCGTGGACAACAGCAAGCAGTTCAAGGATCTGAACAATGCCGGCAAGTGGATCACCGATGCCGCCGACTACACCAGCGCCCGCGGCTTCTTCAACGGCACCGGCGACGGCACCACCTTCACTCCCGAGGGCGATGCCACCCGCGGCGCGTTTATCACCGTGCTGCACCGTATGGCCAAGACCCCCGAGGCCGATGCTGAGAGCAAATTTGAGGACCTGAAGGAAGGCGCTTTCTACACCGACGCGGTGAAGTGGGCTGCCGCCAACGAGATCGTAATGGGTGGCGACGGCTACATCGGCGCTGATGACAACATCACCCGCGAGCAGATGGTCGTGATGCTGTACCGCTACGCCGAGCATCTGGGCCTGGATGTGAGCGCCCGCGCAGATATGTCCGAGTACACCGATGCCGATGATATCAGCAGCTGGGCCACGGACGCCGTGAGCTGGGCCCGTGCCCACGGTCTGATGACCGGCGGCGGCGACGGCCGCATTGCCGCCAAGGACAACACCAACCGCGCACAGATCGCAGCCGTGGTCATGCGCTTCTGTGAGTTTGTTCTGGATTGATCCCGGCGCAAAGCAGATACATCCACCTGACAGGAGGACAGGGCTTCGGCCCTGTCCTCCTGAGTCTGTTTCCCTTCCCCGCATCTTGCCTTATCCCCTTTGGGGAGACGGTTTGGGGCAGCGCGGGCCTTTCGACCCTTTCCGTGGATTTTCCACCCTTTTTCCCCCTTGATTTCCGGCATTATCGGCTTTTTTGCGAATTTACACCCTCTCCGGGGCGTGATATACTGAACACACTTCGGAAGGAGAGAGAGTATTCTATGAAAAGATCACACCAACTGTCTGAGGCAGCCTTCTGTCTGGACGGCAAAATGCCCCTGAAACAGGCGATCCCCCTGGGCCTGCAGCATGTGCTGGCCATGTTCGTGGGCAACCTGACCCCCCTGCTCATCATCACCGGCGCCTGCGGCCTTGCCGGCGGCGAGTTCGCCGGCCTGCAGCTGCAGCTGCTGCAGAACGCCATGCTGGTGGCCGGCATCATCACTCTGGTCCAGCTGTTCTCCATCGGCCCCGTGGGCGGCAAGGTTCCCATCATCATGGGCACCTCCTCCGGCTTTATCGGCGTGTTCAACAGCGTTGCCGCCTCCATGGGCGGCGGTGTCATCGCCTACGGCGCCATCATGGGCGCATCCATCATCGGCGGCCTGTTTGAAAGCGTGCTGGGCTTCTTCCTCAAGCCTCTGCGCCGCTTCTTCCCCGCTGTGGTCACCGGCACCGTGGTCATGTCCATCGGCCTGAGCCTCATCTCCGTGGGCATCAACTCCTTCGGCGGCGGCAACAACGCCAAGGACTTCGGCTCCGGGGAAAATCTGCTGCTGGCCATCTTCGTGCTGGTGGTCATCCTGTTCTTCAAGCACGGCACCAAGGGCTTCACCAGCTCCTCCGCCATCCTGCTGGGCATCGTCTGCGGCTATGCCGCCGCCTTTGTGATGGGTCTGGTGCTCCCCACCACCGCCGCCACCGCGGAGGGCGTGGAGTTCACCAAGGCATGGGTGCTGAACTGGCAGAAGGTGGCTGACGCCGCCTGGTTCGAGATCCCCAGGCTCATGCCCGTCAAGCCCACCTTTGACCTTCGCGCCATCCTGCCGGTGCTCATCATGTTCGTGGTCACCGCCGTGGAGACCGTGGGCGACATCTCCGGCGTGATGGAGGGCGGTCTGGGCCGGGAGGCCACCGACAAGGAGCTGTCCGGCGGCATCATCTGCGACGGTCTGGGCTCCTCCTTCGCCGCCCTGTTCGGCGTGCTGCCCAACACCTCCTTCAGCCAGAATGTGGGTCTGGTGGCCATGACCAAGGTGGTCAACCGCTTCGCCCTGTCCACCGGCGCCGTCTTCCTCATCCTGTGCGGCCTGTGCCCCAAGCTAGGGGCTATTATCTCCATCATGCCCCAGTCCGTGCTGGGCGGCGCCGCCGTCATGATGTTCTCCTCCATCGTCATCAGCGGCATCCAGCTTATCACCAAGGAGCCTCTCACCGCCCGCAACCTGTCCATCGTCTCCGTGGCCCTGGGCGTGGGCTACGGCATGGGCGCCAGCCCCAATATCCTCTCCCATGTGCCCCAGGCAGTCCAGCTCATCTTCGGCGGCTCCGGCATCGTCCCTGCCGCCATCGTGGCCATCGTGCTGAACATCGTGCTGCCCAAGGACAAAAAGGCCGAGCAGTGATCCCCTGCGCTGTTTTCACCGCACTGCGCGTCCACAGGGACGCGGCCGGGGCATAACGCCCTTTGCCGCCGGTCCTGTTCCCCTTCCCCGCCCGGCCACCACAATTTGTTTTGTCAAGGAGGCTCCATATCATGGAAAAAAGCTCTGTCACCTATCAGACCTATGTCCGGATCTTGAAGCGGGAGCTGGTGCCTGCCATGGGCTGCACAGAGCCCATCGCCATCGCCTTCTGTGCCGCCAAAGCCAGAGCTGTTCTGGGGCAGCTGCCCGACAGGATCCACATTGAGGCCAGCGGAAATATCATCAAGAATGTGAAGAGCGTCATCGTGCCCAACACCGACGGACGCAGCGGCATTGCCGCCGCCGCCGCCATCGGCGTACTGGGCGGAGACGAGGAGGCCCTGCTGGAGGTCATCTCCCGCGTCCCCGACAGCGTCAGAGCCGCACTGGGAGACTATCTGAACAAAACGGAGATCACCGTCACCCCCGCTGAAAGCGACTGCCTGCTGGATATCACTGTCCATGTGTATGCCGGCGACGCCTCCGCCGCCGTTCGGGTGGCCAATGAGCACACCAACCTTGTGTACATCGGGAAGGACGGCAAGGTGCTGCTGGAAAAGGAGGTCGTGGAGCAGACGGAGGAGGACGTCCCCGACTATGACCTGCTCAATGTCAATGACATTCTGGAGTTTGCCTCCGTGTGCGATCTGGATGATGTACGGGACACCCTTCGCCGCCAGATCGAGATGAACACCGCCATTTCCGACGAGGGTCTGAAGCACAACTACGGCGCCAACATCGGCAAAGTGCTGCTCTCCGCTTACGGCGGCGATGTGCGCAACCGGGCCAAGGCAAGGGCGGCCGCAGGCTCCGACGCCCGCATGAACGGCTGCGAGCTTCCGGTGGTCATCAACTCCGGCAGCGGCAATCAGGGTATCACCGCTTCTGTCCCTGTCATCGAGTATGCCAGAGAGCTGAATTGCGGCGAGGACACTCTGTACCGGGCCTTGATTATCTCCAATCTGGTGACCCTGCAGGAAAAAAACGGCATTGGCCGGCTGTCCGCCTACTGCGGCGCCGTCAGCGCCGGCGCGGGAACGGGGGCCGGCATCGCCTACCTGTGCGGCGGCGGTAAGGACGAGATCGCCCACACCATTGTCAACGCTCTGGCCATCACCTCCGGCATCGTGTGCGACGGCGCCAAGTCCAGCTGTGCGGCCAAGATCGCCGCCGCGGTGGACGCGGGTATCCTCGGCTACGAGATGTACCGGCAGGGCCAGCAGTTCTATGCCGGCGACGGCCTGGTGCTCAAGGGCGTGGACAACACCATCCGCAACTTTGGCCGTCTGGGCAAGGTGGGCATGCGGGAGACCGACCGGGAGATCATCCGGATGATGACCGAGACCTGCTGAAACGAAGAAGGGTATGCTGCAGAACGAAAGCTCTGCAGCAGACCTTCTTCTTTTATTTGATTAGCAGTACCCCACCGCAAGGCCAAAGAGAAGCAGGCCGGAGGTCAGCAGGAGATTGAGAAGCTGGAAGCGGACGCTCCAGCGGAACCAGTCCCCGTAGCCCACATCAGCCAGCCCCAGAGAGATGAGCAGGGCGGCGTTGGTGGGATAGAGGACATTGGAAAAGCCGTCACCGAAGGCAAAGGCCAGCACGCACAGCTGGGCGGGAATGCCGAACTGCTGCGCAAGGGGGACGATGAGAGGAATGAGCATGAAGGCCTTGGCCGAACCGGAGCCGATAAAGAAATTCATCACCAGCACAATGAGGTAGACAAAGAGGATGACCGCCCACCGGGGCATCACGGATGCCAGCCCCACCGCGCCGTTCAGCACCGTATCCAGCACATTGGCTGTCTCCAGCGTATACTTGATGGAGGCGGCCATCAGGATCATCACCACCGCGGGGCAAATGCTTCCCATGCCCCGCACAAAGGAGGATGCCAGCTTTTTGCCCCCCATACCGGAAACCAGAGGGGCCGCAATGCCCGCCGCCAGAAACATCACCGCAACGATGATCATGGTGAAGTCCTGCAGGAAGGTCAGCACACCGGAGAGCAGCACGATCACAAGGCCCGTGCCGATGATGATCCCGAAGCAGGTCAGCCCCCGGTCCATCGCCCTGTCCGGTTGAAAGGTATCCGTTCGCAGGTCGGAGAGGGGCTTCTCCACCCGCTTCGCGTGAGCGCGGACAAAGAGCCACAGCAGGCCGTAGATCAGCGCGAAGCCCACCGCCCGCAGCCAGATGCCGGAAAACATGGAAAGTCCCGCCAGCTCCTGGGCCACACCCACCGTGAAGGGGTTGCACACGCCGGAGGCAAACCCGCAGCCCACCGCCAGCAGGCTCATGCCCATGCCCGTAAGGCGGTCCCATCCCAGAGACAGGCTGAGGGCCACCACAATGGGCACCAGCGGCACGCACTCCTCAAAAGACCCGATCATGGCGCCCATCGCCATGAAGAACAGCAAAATGACCGCCAGAAGCCGATAGCGAGCATTGCCAAACCGAAAGGTGATCTTGTCCAACATATAGCTCATCAGCCCGTGCTCCCCCAGGGCGTTGAACACACCGCCGATGACCAGCAAAAATACGATCACCGCGATCAGCGTGCCGCTCCCCGGAGCCGCCAGCACCAGCACCGGCGAAAGGAGCCATTTCCAGAAGGGGAGGCCTCCGGGAACGGCATGATAGCTGCCCTCGATCAGCTCCCCGCCCTCCGTGCGGAGGAATGCTCCGCCGGGGATGAGGAAGGTCAGAACATAGGATACCACCATCAGCGCAAAAATAACGAAAATCGCCGTCAGGAAGGATTTGACGCCGATATTCAGCCCTTCATTCTTTTTCTCCATGTGTTATGCTTCTTTCACGATGTATTTGAAGAAGTCCACCGCGCCGGCAAGGGTGGACAAGCTCACATTTTCGTCGATGCCGTGGATGCTGCCAAACTGCCGGTCATCGATCAAAAACGGCGCAAAACGCAGGCAGCAATCGCTGACCCGGCTGAAATACCGGCTGTCGCTGGCGCCGGTCATCAGGTACGGAGCGGGGATCACGCCGGGGAAGATCTCCCCCACCGCTTTCTCCACCAGCCGGAACCCCTCGCTGCGGTAATCCGTGATGTGAGACTCCTCCCCGCGGCTGAGCACCTCGGTTTCAATGTCGTACTTTTTTGCCATTTCCGTGATCCTGCGGATGCTGTCCTCCTGACCCTGATGGTGGGAGAAACGCATATTGCCCACCACATAGGCCTCCTGGGGCAGCACATTGGCCCCGTCGGACCCGCCTGCCATGGTAAAGGCCAGGGTGGTTTTCAGCATGGCGCCCGCGGTGGGTGAAATGGCGGGCATGACTTTGCGGAGGATCCCCTTCAGCGTCCCTCCATGGGCCAGTATCAACTTCATTCCACCCCTGGCAGTGGGAGCCAACCGGCGGAGCATCTCCTCCACCACGGGGGGCAGCTCGGCGGGAAAACACTTTCCCTTCTCTGCCTCGGCCATAAACTTGCCCAGCCGCACCAGCGGGGTATTCTTTCCGGGCGTGGAGGCATGGCCGCCCTTGGAGCGGGCCACAAACCGCAAGTCCGCGCACCCCTTTTCCCCCACACCGATCATGGCGAAGGTTCCGTCGCAGCCGCCCAGGGGGTCGTACATCATCATGCCGCCCTCATCCAGCACCAGGCGGAACCGAATCCCCCGTCTGCACAGTTCCCGGGTGATGGCGTCGGCGCCGGAGCCGTCGGTCTCCTCGGTGCAGGAGGACATGAACCACACATCCTGCCGGGGGACGACCCCCTCCCCCACCAGCTCTTCCGCCGCCTGCAGCATCGCCCAGAGGTTTCCCTTGGTGTCCAGCGTCCCGCGGCCCCAGAGCCTGCCGTCGGCAATCTCACCGGAAAAAGGCGGATGCGTCCATGGGCCGGAAGCCTCCACCACATCCTGATGACTCATCAGCATGATGGGGGCGTCGGATGCCCTGCCGGGCCAGCGCATCAGCAGGCTGCCGTCAAACTCCTCCACCTCCAGCCTGGCAAAGAGGTTGGGAAAGGTCTGCCGCAGCAGGTCGTGGAACGCCCGGAATTTGGGA
>JAQXJQ010000065.1 GCA_029009035.1 Oscillospiraceae bacterium
GTTCTTTAATTTATAATTGCCCATTTTAAGGCGGCTGGGCGCCGCCACCCGCTTATCCTGCTTCCTCGTCCCCGTCGAAACCAGTACGCCCCCTCGTCGGAGTAAGCTCCATATCGTTCCTTTCCCCGCAAGCGGGAAAACTCACTCATTCCGCTGTTCCTCCTCTCCCCATCGAAGCCTCTTCGCTGGGCTTCGAGGGGGAGAGGAGGAATTGCAGCGAAAAATAGTATTGGGGGATCGTTAAACCTTAACCGGCTCGGGATACTCCACGCCGAAGGTCTCCACAGTGACGGTCTTCATCCGCTGGTCGGACAGAGGCTTGTCGTTGTAGTCACGCTTGGCGCTGACAATGGCGTCGGCCACCTCCATGCCCTCGAAGACCTTGCCGAAGGCGGCGTAGGCGCCATCCAGATGGGGCGCCTCCTCCACCATGATGAAGAACTGGCTGCCGGCGGAGTCGGGCCGCATGGTGCGGGCCATGGACAGCACACCGCGCTCGTGCTTCAGGTCGTTCTTGAAGCGGTTCTGCGTGAACTCACCCTTGATAGAGTAGCCGGGGCCGCCGATACCGACGCCGTTGGGATCGCCGCCCTGGATCATGAAGCCGGGGATGACACGGTGGAAGATAATGCCGTTGTAAAAGCCTTTCTTCACCAGAGAGATGAAGTTGTTCACGGTGTTGGGGGCCACCTCGGGATACAGCTCAGCCTTCATCACGCCGCCGTTCTCCATCTCAATGGTGACAATGGGATTCTGTGCCATAAGAAAACACTCCTGTCTTTCAGTATCTGCCGCGGGAAACGCGGTCCATTTCGCGCTTGGCGTCCCGCTTTGCGGCATCCTCACGCTTATCGTACAATTTTTTGCCCCGTGCCAGCGCCAGCTCCACCTTCACCCGGGGGCCGGAGAGGTAGAGGGACAGGGGCACCAGCGCGTATCCGTCCTGCTGCACCTTGGCATGGAGCTTCAGGATCTCCTTCTTGTGGAGCAGCAGCTTGCGGGTGCGGCGGGGGTCTTTGTTGAAAATATTTCCCTTTTCATAGGGGGAGATATGCATCCCGTAGAGGAACATCTCTCCGTCTTTGACCGCGCAGAAGGAGTCCTTCAGGTTTGCGTTGCCCTGACGGATGGACTTGACCTCCGTTCCGGCCAGCTCGATGCCCGCCTCATATTTCTCCTCAATGAAGTAATCATGGAATGCCTTCCGGTTGGATGCGATCTGCTTCACCGATGTTTTTCCCATGTGCGGACACCTCCTCTCCTGTCGCGGGGGATATTATATCATCTTTTCCCACTTCCCGCAAGAGGAAGCTGTCGTGAATTGTCACCCTTGGAACATGCGCGGATGTTATAGATATTCTTTGCCATGTCATATCCTCACAGGGAACGGTTTCCGTCTCCCCCGTCATGTTGAAACAGCTTCGGCAGCAGCGCCTCAAACATCACGCCGTAGCCCCGCCGGTTTTCCCGGGCAGTCAGCTCCATGCACGACAGCACATAGCCCGCCGCCGCCTTCACCGCCCGTTCCGGCGTCTCTCCTCTGGCCAGCATTCCGGTAAACACCGCGGCAAAGATATCCCCCGTGCCGTGGCAGCTGCCCTTCAGGCGGCGGTGGGCATAGTATTCGCTGTTCTTCCCGTCCTTCATCAGCACACCGGTGTGCAGCTCATCAAAGGAAACTCCGGTAAGGATAACCGCTTTACACCCTATGTCCAACAACCGGTCCGCCAGCATCTCCACCCATTCCCGGTCATAGTGTTCCCGGTAAGCCTCTCCGGTGAGGAGACAGGCCTCGGTCAGATTGGGCAGCAGATAGTCCGCCCCGGCGCACAGGGGCTTCATCGCACTGACATACTCAGAATCAAACCCCGAATATAACATCCCGTGATCTCCCATGGCAGGGTCCACGATCAATTTTCCCTCCGGGGCGGTAAGCTGCTCCGCAACAGACAATATGTGCCCGATCTCCTCTGCGCTGCCCAAATATCCCACCAGAATGGCATCAAAATAGATCCCCTGCTCTCTCCAGTGCAGTGCCATGGGCATCATATCCTCCGCCAGGCTGCGGATGTGGGGTCTTCCGAACCCTCCGGTGTGGGTGGAGAGCACGGCAGTGGGCAGCGGACAGGCCTCCACCCCGCAGGCGGACAAAATGGGCAGCGCCACCGTCATGGAGCATTGCCCCACGCAGGAGATGTCCTGTACCGTCAGTACCCGTTTGCGTTCCATTCCCATCACCTCTTTTCCTGCATTATAATCCCCTTCCCCGCTCTTGTAAACAAAAAAAGGCGGACAGCCGAAGCTGTCCGCCTCAAATCGTCGACAAAGTCAAAGACTTTGCCGACGAATAAGCTGCGACCTGCGGCAGCGCACTCACCGTCCGCCGAGGGCGGACGATTCGCACGTTTGCAGACTGAGAAGTGTTTTCTCCGACGCGCATGTCGTCGGAGAAAACGGATTTCACTTTATTCCGTCATCTGCGGATGACGGAACTCTGCGAGGCTCTTGCACTTCGTGCAGGTAGACCTGACTTTTTCAACAGCCCGAGGCGGAAATTGCCGATCAATAGCGGCCCATGTCGCCGGAGCGTCCCTCGGTCACATCAGCACCGAAGGTATAGTCCTTGCCGGGCAGGATGGCGTTGAGCACGATGCCGGCGATGGCAGCGATGGCCAGAGAAGTGAGGGTCAGGGAGGCGCTGCCGATATGGAAGGTCAGACCGCCGGAGAAGCCCAAGCCGCACACCAGAATGACAGCGGCGATGATGAGGTTGCGGGAGTTGGTGAAGTCCACCCGGTTCTCCACCACATTGCGCACGCCGATGGCGGAGATCATACCGTAGAGGATGAAGGACACGCCGCCGATGATGGC
>JAQXJQ010000066.1 GCA_029009035.1 Oscillospiraceae bacterium
ATCACCAACCGCGGCGGCATCGGCGTGAAGAACTACGAGGTCACCGAAAAGACCGGCGGCGTGGTGGGCATCAAGGTGGTGGACGGCAGCGAGGATCTGCTGCTGGTCACCCAGTCCGGCACCCTTATCCGCACCGATGTGGACGCCATCCGCACCGCAGGCCGGGCCACCCAGGGCGTCATCGTCATGCGCTTCAAGGAGGAGGGCGACAAGGTCATCGCCCTGGCTCTGGCGGACAAGGAGCCGGGTGAGGAACTCGCTTCCCTCCCCGAAGAGGAGTAAAACAGAATACAGACTGTAATGATAGAGTTCATCATTACGATCTGTCATCAAAAATGATAGGGTAATCTATGAAAACCATCACACTTTACACCGACGGAGCCTGCTCCGGTAATCCCGGTCCCGGCGGGTGGGGCGCCATCCTCCTGTTCGGGGAGCACAAAAAAGAGCTCTCCGGCGGGGAGGCCAACACCACCAACAACCGCATGGAGCTCACCGCGGTCATCCGCGGTCTGGAGGCGCTGAAGGAGCCCTGCGTCGTGGAGCTGTACTCCGACTCCAAGTATGTCGTCGACGCGCTGGAAAAGGGGTGGGCCAGGAGCTGGCGGGCCAGAGGCTGGGTGAAGTCGGACAAGAAGCCGGCCCTCAACCCCGACCTGTGGGGCCGGCTGCTGGAGCTGTGCGAGGAGCACACCGTGAACCTCCACTGGGTCAAGGGCCACGCCCAAAACCCCTACAACAACCGCTGCGACCAGCTGGCGGTGGGGGAGTGGCAGAAGCTGAAGGGTTGACATTCCGCAAGGGCGGAGAAAATAAAAGAAAGAAGGCAATGAAGATGGGCAAGTTTGTCATCACCAAAACCAAGAACGGCGAGTATACCTTTAACCTGAAGGCCACCAACGGTCAGGTCATTCTGGCTGCCGGCGAGAGCTTCAAGACGCTGGATACCTGCAAGAACAGCATCGAGTCCGTGAAGAAGAACGCGCTGTCCCATGTGGAGGACCAGACCGTGGAGGGCTTCGAGACCCTGACCCACCCCAAGTACGAGCTGTATCAGGACAAGGCCGGCGAGTATCGCTTCCGCCTGAAGGCCCGCAACGGCGAGAACATCGGCAAGAGCGAGGGCTATAAGTCCAAGGCCAGCGCCCTCAACGGCATCGAGTCCATCGGCAAGAACGCTCCCGACGGCGAGGTCATCGTGGAGGAGTAATTCTCCTATCCATATCCATAGGAAAACAGCGGAAGGCGGTCGCCTTCCGCTGTTTTTTCGATGGAGAGGGCTGATTTGTACCCTCTCCGACAAAAATCAAAGATTTTTGCCACCTCTCCCAAAGGGAGAGGCAAGGCCGCTGCGGGGCCGGAAAAAAGCCCCGCCGCCAACTGAAGTTGGCAGCGGGGCGAGTATGTAACAAAAGTATGGTTCGCGAGCCTGAAGGCTCGGCCGGCATCGGCCCCGATCGGGCCGGATCAGGCCGCCCCTTTACGGGTGGCCCTGACTCGATCACTCGATGCGGTAATCTCTGGAGAACTGCAGGTCCTCAAAGCGGCGGGTGGCGTCGGGGTCCAGCTCCTCCATGGCGGGGCGGGATTCCTCCACCGGCTCCTCCTCCGCCTCTTCCGCGGCGGGGGCAGGCTCCTCCCCCATGAGGCCGGACAGAGAGGCGTGGATGTCGGCCACGGGATCATTCTTCACGGAGACAGAGGGGGGCACCAGAGCGGACAGGCCGTTCAGGAACGCCATCTCGCTGTCATGAAGGGCGCGGAGCTTCTCCACATAGGCGGCGGTCTCCTCCTGGGCCTTGGCCAGACGGTATTCCTCCGCGGCGATCCGGCTGCGCAGCTCCTCAATGCGGGAGGAAGCGGCGGACTCCGCGTCCTGCACCAGGGAGCTCTTTTTGGCTTCGGCCTCGGCGACGATGCTTTCCGCCATCTGCTGGGCAGCCAGCAGGGTCTTGCGCATGGCCACATCGGTGGCGCGGTACTCCTCCACCGTGTCGGAGAGCACCTTCAGCTTGTTCTTCAGAATGGCGTTGTCGTTGTACAGAGCTGTGTAGTCCGCGGTGAGGGCGTCCAGAAACTCGTCCACCATAGCCATATTATAACCGCCCAGCGTTGCCTTGGAAAAGGCGTGGCTGGCGACTTCCTGCGGGGTCATCATGGATCAAGCACCCTCTCTCTCAGAAATACAGACCGTTGTTTTCCAGCTCGTCGATCAGATCGCCCAAAATCTCCACATTGTAGGGCGTGATGATGTAGGTGGCCAGAGCGACCTTCTTGATGGTGCCCTCGTTGGCATAGGCCACGCCGGAGAGAAAGTCCAGCAGACGGCGGGCGATGTTCTTGTCGGTCTGCTCCAGGTTGAGCACCACCGTGCGCTTGTCCCGCAGATGATCGGCGATCTCGGAGGCGTTCTCAAAGCGCTCGGGCTTCACCAGAACCACCTGCAGCTGGGTGGTGGTGTGGATGTTGACCACCTTGTTGCGGCGCTCCAGTTCACGGCTGTTATCCTTCACGCCCACAGGGGCAAAATCCTCTTCAAATGTAGTCTCCTCCTCGTCCTCATAGGGGCGGGCAAGACGCTTGATCTCATCAAACAGTCCCATAACGGAACACTCCCTTCCGATGTGAATGACCGGCAAAATGATCGGGGTCCCGGCCGGTGCAAAACGATATCTATTCCATATTATTATCATCTATTTTCTGGCCGGTGTCAACACTCCGGGGAGAAAATGTTGAAAATTACCCTTACTGGAGCACCACCTTGCCGTCATACAGGCCGGCGGAGGTGAGGATGACCAGATCGCCGGGGCGCAGGCGGTTCTTGTCGGCGTCGTTGACAGGCTCCACCAGATAGAAGGTGTCGCCGGTGTAGAGGACATTGACGCTGTGCCACTCGGCACGGGTGCCCACCACGGAGTACACGCCGTAGACGTTTTCCTGCCGCTGGGTGCCGTCCTCGTCGGTGACGGTCCGGGTCTCCACCCGGAGGGCCTTGCGGGGGACGCGGATGCCGGTCAGCTCCCGGGCCACGATGTCCACCGCCTGCACCCGCAGAAGGGTGGTCTCGGCCAGCTTGGTGCGGGAGGAGAAGATGGCCATGGTCTTGCCGTCTTCCGTCTCCACCCGCTCCAGCTTCATGGGGACGGTCCCGTAATAGTCATGGGAGAAGGAGATCTGATAGGTCTTGCCCTTGGAGAGGGCCAGGTCGTTGCTGCCCTCGAAGAGGGCGGCGAGGTACCATGTGGTGTCGGTGATGATCTTGCCCACCGCGTCGGGTTTGGCGGGCGCCTTTTGGCTCAGCAGGTCGGAGAGCTGGGCCATGGTGACGGTGGAGAGCATCTCGGGGGTGATGAGGCTTTCATAGCCGTCGGCCTCGCCGGAAAAGACCCCGGACACCGGGGTGCGCACCGTCTGGGACACCTGGCTGAGGGAGCGCTGAAGGGCGGAGAGCTCCTCCTCCTTGCCCTTGATGGTCTGGCTGAGCTGCTGTGCCGCGTCGGTGTCGCCATAGGTGTAGTCCCGGCGGAACACCATGGTGCGCAGGTTGAGCACCGAGTCCTCCAGGTTGGTCAGGTCCCCCTCGGCGCACAGCGCGCGCAGGGACACGATGGAGCGCAGCACCTCCTCATCCAGGCGGGAGGCGTTCACCGACTCGGTGCCGGAGAGCAGGGCGTGGCGCAGCTGCTCCAGCTCCGCCTCCAGGGCGCGGATCTTCTGCCTGGTGTCCGGCGCGGAGGGATCGGAGTAGATGAGGGCCACGGCGGAGCCGGCGGCGGCCCGTTCCCCCTCGGACAGGACCAGATCAACATAGGCCCCGGAGGAGGTGAGCAGACGCTCGCTGCGCACGATGACGCCGGAGGCCTCCACACCCACCTCCACGGTGTAGCTGTAGGCGGGGGTGGTGGCCACCTCATCCCGGAAGCCCAGCAGGAAGTATATGCCCAGATAGAGCAGCACCCCCAGGCAGAGGGCTCCGATCATCACTTTTGTGGCAACTGTGCTCTGTTTCATAATAACCTCGATCTTTCTCTTTCTGTCAGTGGACGCCCGGCAAGGGCAGCGCCCTTGCCCCACGAAATAGGGGACTTCCGATTTGTCGGGCAGCGGTTGCCGAAAAGGGGGTTCCCGTTCAGCCCTCGTTCAGCTCCACCGGGTGCTCCGGCGCGATGGTGGAAATGGCGTGTTTGTAGATGATCTGCTGCTTTCCGTCGGAATTGACCACCACCACATAGGGGTCAAAGGCGGTGATGACACCGCGCAGCTGGTACCCGTTCATCAAAAACATGGTGACTCTGGCGGCGGTGCGGCGGGCGTTTGCCAGAAACGCGTCCTGAATGTTGGGCTGCTTGCCCACGGCGACTGCGGTAAAACTCATAATATGTGCACTCCTTTTTCTCGTGGCCGGTTTGGGCCGGCTGTCATAAATACACCGGAGAACCTCCGGAGTGCAGTTATTGTAATCCACAGTCGTGGGCGAGCTTTGTCGAAAACGCAACGGCGCGGGAAAAATCTGGAATTTTTTCCCAGCTAAACCAGTTTACGCCCTGATTGCGGCGAAACCAGGTCAGCTGCCGCTTGGCATACTGGCGGGAGCGGAGCTTGACCTCCTCCGCGCCGTCGGAGACGGATCTGCCCTCCCGGAGGGCGGCGGCGATCTCCTTGTAGCCGATGGCCTGCATGGCGGTGCAGGTCTCGCTCACGCCGCTTTCCAGCAGGCAGCGCACCTCCTGCTCCAGACCGCGGGCCATCATCTCGTCCACCCGCAGGTCGATGCGGCGGCGGAGATCCTCCCGGTCGGCAAAGTTGAGGCCGATGGTGAGGGCGCGGTAGCGGGGGGGAATGGCTTGGGTCTCCAGATTGTGCCGGGTGATGGTCTTGCCTGTGGACAGCCACACCTCCAGGGCACGGATGTTGCGCTTTTCGTCGTTGGGGTGGAGGCGCCCTGCCGCCTCGGGGTCCACCTTGGCCAGCTCCTCCCGCAGCACGGCAAGACCCTCCGTCCTTGCCCGCTGCTGCAGCGCTTCCCGCAGCCCGGTGTCCGCCTCAAAGGGGGCGAAGGCCCGGCCTGCCACCAGATTGTCGATGTATAGCCCTGTGCCGCCGGCCACGATGGGCAGCTTTCCCCGGGCGAGGATGCCGTCCACCACGGGGATGGCGTCCCGTACATAGCAGGCCACGGAGTAGTTCTCCTCCGGGTCGGCCACATCGATCATGTGGTGGGGAATGCCTCCCATCTCCTCCGGCGTGGGCTTGGCGGTGCCGATGTCCATGCGGCGGTAGACCTGCATGGAGTCGGCGGAGACCACCTCGCCGTTCAGCTGTTTTGCCAGCTCCACCGCCAGGGCGGTCTTGCCCGAGGCGGTGGGGCCGCAGACCACTAAAATATCAGGCTTCAAAGGATCCACCCGCTTCCCAGGACGGTATCGTCCTCGTAAAATACCGCCAGCTGACCCGGGGTGGGGGCGCGGGCGCTCAGGTCGCAGCGAACCTCCACCCTGCCCTCCCCCAGAGGGATGAGGGTGGCCTCATCGGAGCGCCGGGAGTGGCGGAAGCGGACGGACACATGGCGGGGCTGGGTGAGGGAACCCTCCGCCAGCCAGTTGAGTTCTCCACACATCACCCGGGAAATGTGGAGGTCTTCCCCGTGGGAGAGCACCACCTCGTTGCGCCGGGGGCGAATGGCAGAGACAAACAGCCGCCCTGTGGAGGAGATGCCCAATCCCCGCCGCTGGCCGATGGTGTAGTGGTGGAAGCCCTTGTGGGTGCCAAGCACATTGCCGTCGCTGTCCACAAAGTTCCCCGGGCCGGGGGTATTGCCCCGGCGGTCCAGCCAGGCGGCATAGTCGTTGTCGGGGATGAAGCAGATCTCCATGGAGTCGGGGCGGTTGGCCGCCTCCAGCTCCGCCACCCCCGCTTCGGAGCGGATGGCGCTCTTGTCGCTGTCCCCAAGGGGAAAGAGGACGCGGGAGAGCATCTCCCGGGGAAGGCGGGCCAGCATATAGGACTGGTCGTTGGGGCTCATCCCCCGCAGGAGGAGGGGTTTGCCGTCGGAGCCCGGGGCGATGCGGGCGTAGTGCCCCGTGGCCACAAAGGGGGCGCCCAGCGCGTCGGCATGGCGCAGCAGGGCGGGGAACTTCACCGTGGGATTGCACCGGGCGCAGGGGATGGGGGTGCGGCCGGAGAGATAGTCCTCATAAAAGCGGGAGCAGACATGGCGCTCCAGCTCTCCGGAGACGTCGGCCACCGCGAAGGGCAGGCCCAGGGACTCCGCCGTGGCCCGGGCGGCCTCCCCGCCCCCCAGGCCGATGTCCAGATAGAGGGCGTGGACCTCATACCCGGCCCGGAGCAGCCGCAGGGCGGCCACGGAGGAGTCCACTCCCCCCGACAGACCCAGTACAACCTTTTCTCCGGCCATGAAACACACCACCTTAAAGGAATATAAATTCAAGCTATCATATCATAAAATGCCCGTTAATTCAACGGGAAAAGCCGGGAGTTCCTTTTCGGGCAGCCGCCTTGCCTCTCCCTATGGGAGAGGTGGCAAAAATCTTTGATTTTTGACGGAGAGGGTACAAATTAGCCCTCTCAGTCACCGCCTTTCGGCGGCGACAGCTCTCCCGGAGGGAGAGCCAAGGCCACCTCCGTCACGGCTTTGGCGCGCCGAGGTCGTCGCGCCCCACGGAAGCAACCCAACATGGCGCAGCCGGGTCTGCGCGTTTGCGGCAAAAAAGAACGGGTGCCTTCCCGTTTGGGGAGGCTTTGTGTCCGCCCACAGAAAACAGGTGCCGACACGCCTTCCGCCGTGGGAAAACCGCCGCGAAAAAAGAGGTTTTGTTATTGACTTTACAACAATATGGTGCTATTGTAGCTTATTATAGCCTTAACGCTTTGATGTGATGAAGCGAGAAACTGTGAACGAGCTTAGGAGTGCTGTTTATGAAAATGAGCGGTGCAAAAATATTGATGGAGTGCCTGCTGGAGCAGGAGGTGGATACCATCTTCGGCTATCCCGGCGGCTCGATCCTCAATGTGTATGATGCGCTGTATGAGTATGGGGACAGGATCAGGCATATTCTGACCGCCCACGAACAGGGCGCCTCCCACGCGGCGGACGGTTACGCCCGCAGCACGGGCAAGGTGGGCGTGTGCTTCGCCACCTCCGGTCCCGGCGCCACCAACCTGACCACGGGCATTGCCACAGCCTATCTGGACTCCTCCCCGGTGGTGTTTATCACCTGCAACGTGAGCGAGGGACTGATGGGCAAGGACACCTTCCAGGAGGTGGACATCACCGGCATCACCATGCCCATCACCAAGTGCAACTATCTGGTGCGGGACGTCACCAAGCTGGCGGACATCATCCGGGAGGCCTTTGCCATCGCCAAGAGCGGCCGCCCCGGTCCGGTGCTCATCGACATTCTGAAGAATGTCACCGCGGAGGAGGCGGAGTACACCCCCGTCCCCCGCTCCCAGCACTTCAACAGCGGCCGCCTGCAGGCGCTGCTGCGCCGCGCCTCCCACGATTTCAAGGCCCCCGAGCCTGACGAGCAGGACATCAACATCATGCTGGACATGATCGCCGCGTCCAAAAAGCCCCTCATCATCTGCGGCGGCGGCGTGGTGCGCGGGCGTGCCCACGAGGAGTTCCGCGCCTTTGCCAAGAAGATGGACGCCCCGGTGGCCATCACCGTCATGGGCGCCGGCGGCATCCGGGGCCGGGACCCTCTGGCCACCGGCATGATCGGGATGCACGGCACCCAGGCCTCCAACATGGCCTGTGACAGCTGCGACCTGCTCATCGCCGTGGGCTGCCGGTTCTCCGACCGGGTGGCCCTGAACCCCCAGAGCTTCGCCAGCCAGGCCAAGATCGTCCAGATCGACATCGACCGTGCGGAGATCAACAAAAATGTCCGCACCGACCACCATATCGTGGGCGACGCCAAGCGGGTGCTCCAGCTGCTGGGCGAGCGCATGGACCAGATGGAGCATGATGAGTGGAAGAAGTATGTGTTCTCCTTCCCCACCGAGACCGAGTATGACGAGGGGGGCGAGACCCTCACCCCCAAGCAGATCCTCACCGCCATCGCGCGCCTGGTCCCCCAGGACGCCATGGTGGCCACCGATGTGGGCCAGCATCAGATGTGGGCCATTCAGCACTTCCGCTTCGACTACCCCGGTCAGCTCATGACCTCCGGCGGATTTGGCACCATGGGCTTCGGCCTTGGGGCGGCCATCGGCGCCAAGGTGGGCAACCCGGACAAGGTGGTCATCCACATCACCGGCGACGGCAGCTTTCGCATGAACTGCAACGAGCTGTGCACCGAGCAGTATTACGACATCCCGGTCATCACCTTTATCTTTAATAACGGCACCCTGGGCATGGTCCGCCAGTGGCAGAACCTCATCTACAACAAGCATTTCTCCCAGACCACCCTGGACCGCGCCCCCGACTTCGTCAAGCTGGCGGAGGCCAACGGCCTGCGGGGCAGGCGGGTGTGCAATGTCTCCGAGCTGGAGGCCGCCATCAAGGACGCTCTGGAGTGGGGCCACGGCTATGTGGTCGACTGCGCCATCGACATGGACGAGATGGTGCGCCCCATGGTGGGCGGCGGCAGCCACATCACCCAGTTTATCCTGAACTGAGGAGGGGAAAGCATGGAAATCAAACGACATACCCTTTCCGTTCTGGTGGAAAATGAGGCCGGCGTGCTCTCTCAGGTGTCCCGGCTGTTCTCCCGCAAGGGCTACAACATCGAGTCCCTGGCGGTGGGCACCACCGACAACCCCCTCATCTCCCGTATCACCATCGAGGTGCTGGCCGACGACGACCACATCCTCCTGCTGTCCAACCAGCTGCGCAAGCTCTTCCCCGTCCACTCGGTGAAGATCCTCACCCCGGAGAAGTCCCTGCGCCGTGAGCTGGTGCTGCTGAAGGTGAAGGCGGAAAACAGCGAGCGCAGAAGCGAGGTCATCCAGATCGCCAACATCTTCCGCGCATCCATTATTGACGTATGCATTGGGTCGCTGACCCTTGCGCTCATCGGTGATGAGCAGAAGACCGGCGCCATTGAGCGCATCCTCGAGGAGTTTGAGGTGCTGGAGCTGGTGCGGACCGGCGTGATCGCGCTGGAACGCGGAATTGAAACCATCAATGACGAGACAAAGGAAAAAGGAGAGTTCAATTATGGCAAAAATGTACTATGAGAAGGATTGCGACCTCAACGTCCTCAACGGCAAGACCATCGCCATCGTGGGTTACGGTTCCCAGGGCCATGCCCACGCCCTCAACCTGCGTGACTCCGGCTGCAACGTCATCGTGGGCCTGCGCAAGGGCGGCAAGTCCTGGCCCGTGGCCGAGAAGGACGGCTTTGAGGTCATGACCGTTTCCGAGGCCACCCAGAAGGCCGATATCATCATGATCCTCATCAACGACGAGGCCCAGGCCGATATGTACAAGGCCGACATCGCCCCTTACCTCACCGAGGGCAAGGCCATCGCCTTCGCCCACGGCTTCAACATCCGCTATAAGCAGATCGTGCCTCCCGCCAATGTGGACGTGTTCATGGCCGCCCCCAAGGGCCCCGGCCACACCGTGCGCAGCCAGTATGTGGCGGGCAAGGGCGTTCCCTGCCTGGTGGCCGTGGAGCAGAACGCCTCCGGCAAGGCCTATGACGTGGCCCTGGCCTACATCGCCGGCATCGGCGGCGCCCGCGCCGGCATCATGGAGACCACCATGCACGACGAGACCGAGACCGACCTGTTCGGCGAGCAGGCCGTGCTGTGCGGCGGTGTGGTGGATCTGATGCGCTGCGGCTTCGAGACCCTGGTGGAGGCCGGCTACGAGCCGGAGAACGCCTACTTCGAGTGCATCCATGAGATGAAGCTCATCATCGACCTCATCAACAAGGGCGGCGTGGCCGCCATGAACTACTCCATCTCCGACACCGCGGAGTACGGCGAGTATGTCTCCGGCCCCCGTGTCCTGCCCTATGAGCAGACCAAGGCCAACATGAAGGCGGTGCTGAAGGACATTCAGGACGGCACCTTCGCCGGCAAGTGGATCGCCG